>JBEBJW010000545.1:0-5495 GCA_040079715.1 Myxococcota bacterium
CCGCGACGTGCGCCGCCCCCGCCCCTCCCCTGGTCCCGGGCGCCCTGCGCGCGGCGTGGGACCGGCACCGGGACGCGATCGCGGTCGACGACGGCGACCGCGCCCGGACCTACGCCGAGCTGTCCGCGCGGCGCGACGGGTGGTCGGCGGCGCTGGCCAGCGCGGGGGTCCGACCGGGGGATCGCGTCGCGGTGCGGCTCCCGGGCGGGTTCGAGCTGCTGGCCGCGCTCGCCGCGGTGTGGGACCGGGGTGCCGTATACGTCCCGCTCGACCCGTCGTGGGCGGACCCGCGGATCGCCCGGTGCCTGCGGGCCGCCGACGCCCGGTTCGCGATCGTCGAGGACGGCGCGGACCTCGCGGGGACCCGACCGATCACGGCCCGGGACCTCGCCGGGGCCGGCGCCGCGCCCGCTCCGGTCGTCCCGACCCCGGACGCGCTGTCGCACGTGTACTTCACCTCGGGGACCACCGGTGAGCCGAAGGCGGTCGCCCTGTCGCACGAGGGGCTCGCCGAGCTGTACGCGTGGATCGGCGCCGAGTACCCGCCGGACGCGCTCGCGGCGGTCAGCGCCACCGCGTCGCCGGCGTTCGACTTCTCGCTGTTCGAGCTGCTCGCGCCGTCGATCGCCGGGGGCCGGGTCGTGTGGCGCCGGTCGCTCCACCAGCTCCTCGACGAGGCCCCGCCCGGGCTGACGATGCTGAGCGCCGTCCCCGGCGTGTTCACCTCGGCGTTCGCCCACGCGGGGCGGCTCCCGCCCGGGCTCCGCGCGATCAACTTCGGCGGCGAGGCCCTGTCCCGCGGGCTCGTCCGGTCGGTCCGCGCCGCGACCCCCGCCACCCTCCGGAACCTGTACGGCCCGGCGGAGGCGACGATGCTCGTGACCTGCGAGACCGTCCCCGCCGACGCGACCGCCCCGTCGGTCGGGCGGGCGATCGGCCGCGACGCGGTGTTCGTCGCGGACCCCGACGGCGAGCCCGTCCTGCCGGGGGTCCGCGGCGAGGTCGTCGCGATCGGGCCGTCGGTCGGCCGCGGGTACCTCGACGGCGACCCGGGCGGGTTCTTCGTCGCCGGCGACGCGCGGGGCTACCGGACCGGAGACGTGGGGCACGCGGACCCGTCCGGCCGGATCCACCTGGTGGGACGCCGGGATCGACGGGTGAAGATCCGCGGGGTCCGGCTCGAGCTCGCGGCGATCGAGGACGTGGTCGAGGAGCTCGCCGAGGTCCGCAGCGCCGCCGCGACCTACGACGGGGAGCGGCTCCGGCTGTACCTCGTGCTCGGCGGCCCGACCGACGGGGTCCCGGCCGAGGATCTCGCCGACCGGCTCGCCGACCACGTCCGCCGGACCCTGGTCGACGCCGCCGTCCCCGACGAGCTCCTCCGGGTGGACGCGCTCCCGGTGAGCAGCTCCGGCAAGGTCGACCGCGAGCTGCTCCCGGCGCGGGTGATCGCGCCGCTCCCCCGGTCGACCGCGCGGTACGTCGCCCCGACCACCGCGCTCGAGACGCTGGTGGCGCTGGTGTGGGCCGAGGTGCTCGGCCTCGAGCGGGTCGGCGTCGAGGACGACTTCTTCGCGATCGGCGGCCACTCGCTCGCCGCGGTCGAGGTCCTCGCGACGCTCGACCGGCTGCTGGCCGCGTCGGTGCCCCCGGCCGAGCTGCAGCGCCTGCGGACCGTGTCCCGGTCGTGCGCGCGCCTGCGCGAGCGGGCCGACGGGCGCGACCTCGAGCAGACCGCGGCGCGGGTCGTCGAGGTCCTCACGATGCCGGACGACCAGGTCGACGCCGCGCTGAACCCCCCGATGGAGGACGAGACTCGTCATGCATAGGCCCTCGATGTTGGAGCGGTTGGACGGCAAGCGCGGCGCCCTGCTCGACCGCGTGCTCCGCGACGAGCGCGGTCCGGTCGCGCGCGACCAGCAGATCGTCGTCGTCCCCGGAGACCGCGGCCCGCTGTCCCGCGCGCAGCGCCGGCTGTACTACCTCCGGAAGCTCGACCAGACCGACGCCTCGTACAACATGACGCTGGCGATGCACCTCCGGGGCCCGATCTCGGCCGAGGCCCTGGCGCGCGCCGTCGACGACCTGGTCGAGCGCCACGCCGCGCTCCGGACCCGGATCGCCGAGGGTGACGGCGAGCCGTACCAGGAGATCGTGCCGTCGACCGGCGCCCCGCTGCAGGTGGCGGCGTGCCGGGACCTGGACGAGGCCCGGGCGCGGATCGCGGCCGAGGAGGCCCGCCCGTTCGCCCTCGACGCCGGCCTGTTCGCCCGGGCGTTCCTGTACCGGTGCGGCGCGGACGACCACGTGTTCGCGCTGGTGATCGACCACATCGTCGCCGACGGCTGGTCGGTCGGCGTGCTGTCGAAGGACCTGAGCGCGCTGTACGACCACCACCTCCGCGGGCGGCCCCTGGCGCTGCCGACCCTGCCGGTCCGGTTCCTCGACCACGCCGCGTGGGACGACGCGCGTCCGCTCGAGCTGGCCGACAGCCTCGCCCACTGGCGCCAGGCGATGGACGGCGCCGAGGCCAGCGTCCTGCCCCTCGACCACCCGCGCCCGGAGGTCCGGCCCCCGGTGAGCGGCGCGTGCCACGAGCGCGACATCCCCGCCGACGTGCGCCGCGGGCTCGAGCAGCTCGCCCACGCGACCCGGACCTCGCTGTTCGACGTGCTGTCGGCGGCGTTCGCGCTGTTCCTGAAGAAGTACGCGTTCACCGACGACGTGGTGATCGGGACCCCCGCCGCCGGCCGGTTCCGGTGGGAGACCCTCGACACCGTCGGGTTCTTCGTCAACACCGTCCCCCTCCGGTACGCGCTCGACGGCCAGACGTCGTTCGCCGCGCTGCTGCGGCACGTCCACGACGTGAACCAGCGCGGGTTCGCCCACCAGGAGGTCCCGTACGAGCAGATCGTCGCCGAGACCCACCCGAACCGCCGCCGCGGGCGGGAGCTCGTGAACCTGCTGGTGTGCCTGCAGAACCTCGACCTGCCGGACCTGCGGTTCGGCGACGTCGTGTCCGAGCCGCTCGGGTTCGCCCGCCGGACCGTCCGGTTCGACCTCGAGCTGCACTACTTCCTCCGCGGCGACGGGCTGCTGCTCCACGTCGCGTACGACGCCTCCCTGTTCCGCCCGGCGACGATCGAGGCGCTGGCGGCCTCGGTCGGGTCGTTCCTCGCGCAGCTCGCGGCCGGCGAGGACGCGCTCGCCGCGATCCGGTTCCCGGCCGACGTCCCCCGGTCCGAGGCGCTCGCCGCGCGCCCGGTGTCCCGCGATCCGGCGCGGTTCGCGCCGCTCGCGCAGATCGTGGTCGAGCGGACCCGCCAGGCGCCCGAGGCCGTGGCGGTGCGGTTCGGCGACGTCGCGGTGACCTACGCGGCCCTGTGCGACTGGGCCGACCAGATCGCCGCCGCGCTCGGGGACGCCCCGGCGGAGGCGCGGATCGGCCTCGTGTTCCGCGAGGGGGCGACCCCGGTCGCCGCGTCGCTCGGCGTGTGGTGGAGCGGCCGGACCCTCGTGCCGATCGATCCGGACTTCCCGGACGACCGGATCGCCGGCCTGGTCCGCGACGCCCGTCTGGCCGTGGTCCTCGACCCGACCCCCGACGATCGGCTCCGCCAGCTCGTGGGCGCGGTGCCGCTCCTCGCGGTCCCCGACCCTGACCCGCTCGCGCGGCGCCACGGCCCGCCGGCCGCCGTCGACCCGGACGCGCCGGCGTACCTGCTGTACACCTCGGGTTCGACCGGCACCCCGCGCGGCGTGCTCGTCACCACCGGCAACCTGGCCGGCCTGGCGGCGCTCGCCGAGACCCGGTTCGCGTTCGGCCCGGCCGACCGGTGGACCTGGTGGCACTCGTGCAGCTTCGACGTGGCGATCTGGGACGTGTGGGGCGCGATCGCCACCGGCGGGACCGTGTACCCGATGACGCGGTGGCAGAAGCGCGACCTCGGCGAGCTCGCGGCGTTCGTCGACGCGAACGGGATCACGGTCCTCGCCCAGACCCCGTCGGTGTTCTACGAGCTCGCCGAGGCGCTGGCCGCGCGCGCGACCTCGGCCGGCGGCCACGGATCCCTCCGGTACGTGTTCCTCGGCGGCGAGGCGGTCGAGCCCCAGCGGCTCCAGCGGTGGTTCCGCGCGTTCGGCGACGCGGCCCCCGAGGTCCACAACGGGTACGGCATCACCGAGACCACGGTCTACACCTCGTTCAAGCGGCTGACCCTCGCCGACGCCCACCGGCGGTGGGTCGCGAGCCCGATCGGCGCGCCGCTCGCCAACGTGAGCCTCCGGATCGAGGACGCGTTCGGCGACGTCGTCCCGGTCGGCGGGTTCGGCGAGCTCGTGATCGGCGGGGAGAGCGTGTCCGCCGGGTACCTCGACCGCCCCGAGATCACCGCCGCGAAGTTCGTCGCGCGCGACTGGGCCGGCGAGCGGCTCCGCGCCTACCGGAGCGGCGACCTCGTCCGGCTCGGGCCCGACGGGGAGCTCGCGATCGCCGGCCGGATCGACCACCAGGTCCAGCTCCGCGGCATCCGGGTCGAGCCGGGCGAGATCGAGGCCCGGATCCTCGAGAACGACCGGGTCTGCGCGGTGGTCGTCCAGTCGCGGAACCTCGACGAGACCGAGGTCCGGTCGCTGGTCGCCTACGTGGTGCCGGCGAGCGGCTCCGCCCGCGGATGGACCTCGGCCACCGGCGACTGGGCGCGGGTGTTCGACGCCGCGTACGCCGAGCCGAGCGCCACCGGCCACGGGGAGTGGATCAGCTCGTTCACCGGCCTGCCGTACACCCCGGACGAGATGGCGGAGTGGCTCGACGGCACGATCGCCGCGATCCTCGCCCTCCGCCCGCGGCGGATCCTCGAGATCGGGTGCGGCGGCGGCCTGCTGGTCCGGCGGCTGGTGCTCCACGTCGACACGTACGTCGGGATCGACGTGTCGAAGGACGCGGTCGCCCGGTGCGCGGCGATCGCGGCGGCGCTCGGCGCCCCGCCGGACCGGGTCCGGTTCGAGGTCGGTGACGCCCACGCGGTCGCCGGGCTGGAGCTCGAGCCCGTGGACCTGGTCGTCGTGAACTCGGTCGTCCAGTACTTCCCGGACGCGGCCTACCTCGCCCGGGCGCTGGATCTGGCGCTCGACCGGCTGGTCCCGGACGGCGCGATCTTCGTCGGCGACGTGCGGGACCTCCGGCGGCGCGACGCGTTCCACCTCGACGTCGAGCGCGCCCGCGACCCGAGCCGGACCGACGGCGAGCTCGCCCGCGCCGCCGCCCGCCGGGCCGACCGCGACGGCGAGCTGTCGGTCGACCCGGACCTGTTCGCCCGGTACGGCGAGGCCGCCGCGCTGGTCGACGTCACCGTCCGGTCGAAGGACGGACGGCACCGGACCGAGATGAACGGGTACCGGTTCGACGCGATCCTCCGCCGGTCGGCCGCCTCCCACCCGGTCGGCGCGGCCCGGGTCGGGGCGCTGGCGGCCCTCGCGAGCGCCCCCACGCCCCC
>JBEBJW010000546.1:0-5468 GCA_040079715.1 Myxococcota bacterium
CCACCACGCCGACCGACGGCACCACCGACGGCACGCCGACCGACGGGACGCCGACCGACGGCACCACCACCGACGGCAGCACCGACGAAGGCGACGGTGGATGTGGGGGCTGCGCGGTTCCGGGGGGACCCGCGGGCGCCGCGATCGGGATCGCCGTCGTGGCCGCGACGGTTTCCCGTCGTCGGAGGGACGCGGTGTAAGCAGGGAACCTCCTCGATCGTCCAGGATGACAGCGCCGGGTGCGGGCACGATCGCTCGCCGAGCGGTATGCTGCGCGTCGAGATGACGAGGAGGAGACCCATGCGGATTCCGTTTCTGATCCTGGGGTTGATTACAGCGACCACTGCGTTCGCCGTCGACTCCGGCACCACCACCGGCAACCCGCCGACCACCACCACCGGGGGCTCTGGAACCGGCGGCACCACGGACGGCGGCGGCGACGCGGACGCGGACTCCGACTCGGACTCGGACGCCGACAGTGACGCCGACTCCGACAGCGACGCCGACACGGACACCACCGAGTCGGGCGACACGGGCGCCGGCAAGGATTCGGCCTGCTCGGGCTGCTCCAACACCTCGTCCGGCTCGGCCGCAGGGGTGTTGCTCGCCCTCGGCCTCGTCGCCCGTCGTCGCCGCTCGGCCTGACCGGGTCCGATCGGTCGTCCCCCGCTGATCCGGCTCGCCGGGTCGGCCGTAGTTCGTTTGTTCGTTTCGCGCAGATCCATGCCAGGAGACCACCCACGATGCGTACCCCCGTACTGATGATGCTCGCCCTGTTCGCCACGAACGCGCTCGCGTTCGACTCCGCCAGCACGACCAGCACGACCACGACCACCACCGGCGGCTCGGGCACCGGCGGCGGCACGACCACGATCCCCGGCGGCTCGGGCACCCCGGGCACCACCGACAGCACCACCAGCGACGCCGACGCCGACGCCGACTCCGACTCGGATTCGGACGCCGACAGCGACGCGGACACCGACAGCGACGCCGACGCCGACACCGAGTCGGGCGACACCGGCGCCGGCAAGGACGCGGCCTGCTCGGGCTGCTCGTCGTCGGCCCCGCAGGGCTCGATCGCCGGCCTCGCGCTCGCGCTCGGCCTGGTCGCCGCCCGCCGCCGGAGCTGATCCGCGCCCGGCGCGGGGGCGTTCGCGCGCCCGCGCCGGTACCGTCGCTGCCTCGGCCCGACCTCACGGTCCCCGGTCCCCCGAACGTCGTCGGAGGTCACGCGGCGGCCCAGCAGCGCGGCCGACCTCGACTCGAGAGGGTGGGTGGGCGACGCCACCCCCCCGGTCTCCACGCCATCACCGTCCGCCAGGAACGAGCATCGTGGCGCTCCCGAGCGGCGCTCCCGAGCGGCGCGGTCGGCGGTACATGGGAGCAGGGGGGAGCCTTGGACCGGATTCGCCTCTCCGACGGGTACGTCGACCTCGAACGGGGCATCGTCCACCGCGGGAACCCGAGCACCCGGCTCTCGCCGACCGAACATCGGTTGCTGCAGTATCTCGCAGGTCGGCCGGGCCAGGTCGTCGATCGGGCCGAGATCCTGTCCCGCGTCTGGGAGTACAGCGCCGCCGTCCGGACCCGGACGATCGACAACACCGTCCGGCGGATCCGAGAGAAGATCGAGGTCGAACCGTCGAAGCCGGTGCACCTCCTCTCGAAGTACGGGCTCGGCCTGCAGCTCGACGCGGCGACCACGACCGACGCGCCCCCAGCGATTCCGGTGTCGTCGCTACTCGGTCGAGACGCGGAGCTCCGGGCGCTGGAGGGGGCGCTGGCGGGCGGTCGGCTGGTCCTGCTCCGTGGGCCGGGTGGCGCCGGGAAGAGCCGGCTCGCCGCAGAGCTCGCCCGCCGCGGAGGGTGGCCGGTGGTCGACCTCGCAGGGACCGTCCACCGTGACGACGTGATCGGCCGGGTCGCGGCAGCGTTGTCCGTCGCACCGGCGCACGTCGCGACCGCACTCGCTCGGACGCCCACCCTGGTCCTCGACTGCTGTGACCGGGCCGGCGACGCCCTCCGCGAGCGGGTGAACGACTGGCTGGTGGCCGTCCCGACGCTCCGGATCCTCGCCGCGAGCCGCTCTCCGCTCGGGGCTGGGGAGCTCGTGGTCCCGCTCGGACCGCTGCCGCTCCCGGAGGCGGTCGAGCTGTTCTGCGACCGTGCGCGTCAGCACACTCCGGGGTTCCGCCTGACGCCCGAGGATCGTGCTCCGCTCGAGCGCCTGCTCGACGCGATCGACCGCCTTCCGCTCGCGGTCGAGCTGGCGGCAGCACGGGCGTCGATGGGGGTGCACCACCTGGGCGCGATGCTGGATCGGCGGCTCGAGCTGGTCGGGGGAGACGACGACCGCGGGATGCGCGCGACGCTCGGCTGGTCGGTCGCGTCCCTGACGCCCGCGCTCCGGGACGCGCTCGCGTCGCTCGCCGTGTTCGAGGGGTCGTTCACGCTGCACGACGCCGAGCAGGCGCTGAAGGGCGCGGTTCTCGAGCGGGTCCAGGCGCTGTGCGACCGGTCGCTCGTCCACGAGGTCGTGTCGGGCGCCGGACGGTTGCGGTACGCGCTGTACGAGCTGGTCCGGGACGCGATGCGAGAGCGTTCACCGCTCCCGGCCGACCTGCTCCGGCGGCACGCGGTGTGGTTCGCGCGGCTCGGAGCGCCCGAGCACCTCGAACGCCGCCACCAGGATCCGGAGGTCCGGGCCTCGCTCGCCGACGGCGCTCCCGAGCTCCGCATCGTGGTCGATCGGATGTGGGCCGAGGCACCCGACATCGCAGGAAGGGCGGCGGTGGCGCTCCTGGTCCACCAGCGGCGGAGCGGTCAGTTCGATGCCGGCGCTGCGCTCGTCCACCGCCTCGGCGACCTGGGGTGCGGGATCGAGGTGCGCGGCGAGATCCTGTGTGCCGCGTGCGCGCTCGACCTGGCGCGCAGAGGGGGTGAGGCGGTGGCGCTCGCGAGCCGCGGCCTGTTGCTCCCGCTCCTCCCCCACCACGCGCTGCATCTCAGGATCCTGCGTGCCGAGGCGTCGGCCCGATCCGGCCGGTTGGACGACGCGCGACGCGACCTCGAGGGGTGCACCGCCGAGGCGGTTCTGCCCAGCACACGGCCGCTGTCGCGCGGCCTGTTCCACAACATCCGGGCGGACCTCCACTTGATGCAGGGTCGGATGGTCGAAGCCCTGCGCGAGCTCGACGCTTCCCTGGCTGCGTTCCACGAGGCCGGCGCGTTCGAATTCCAGGCGAACATGCTGGCCAGAGCTGCCTCGGTCCAGTCCGAGTTGGGAGCGTGGGATGCGGCAGAGGCCGCGTTCCGGGAGGCGTTGCGGCTCGGGAGCACGAGCGGTTGGAACCAACGCGAGGAGGCCCATGTCCACCGAGAGTGGGCCATGCTCGACTGCACGCGAGGGCGGCTCGCCGAGTCGCTGTGGCACGTCCACGAGGCCGAGCGCCTGTACCTCGCGTTCGGTGACCGACTCTCGGTAGAGACGGTCCTTCCGGTGCACATCCTGTCGCTGACCCTGTCGGACCGGACCGAGGAGGCGCTGTCGATCTTCGATGCGTGGCTGAGGTCCACCCGGCCCCACCGGAACGACGTCCCAGGGCGGGTTCATGCCGCGGTGGCGGTGACCCGATGCCGGCTCGGCGCGTGGGCAGAGGCCGGGACGGCCGTCGCTGCTGCGATCGAGGCGGCCACGGCTGCGGGCGAGTACAGCGAGGAGTACGGCGCGCTCCAGGGCCTGATCGACGGGTACCTCGGGGAGCCCGAACGGGGACGCGGGCGGATCTCGCGGACTCTCGCGGTCTCCGAGTCGCTCGGATGGGTCGTGGAGCACGCCCGCGCGCTGGCGCTCTCCGCGGTGTTCGAGGCGCGGTTCGGCGAGCCCGGCGAGGCGCGAGAGTGCCTCGTGCGGGCCGGACAGGTGGTCGACGGGCTGCAGCTCGGTCCGGACGCCGAGATCTCCTGGTGGATGCGGTGTGCCGTGGAGGGGTGACCCGGCGTCACTGACGCTCCGACCGAATGTACCAGACTGTACCATGCAGGGCGACAGCCAGACCGGCGGGACCGAGGCCGATAGATCCGGCCCCGGAGGTGGTCATGCGAGGTCTGTTGGCTTTCTCGCTGGTTCTCGGGATGGGTCTCGCGTGCGCGGGTGCCCCGACCGAGGAGCTCGCGCCTCCCGCGCCGGTCGCCGGCGACGTGCAGGCGCCGGCAGGCGGCCGCGGGACGAGCGTTGCACCGGCGCCGAAGCGGGCCCGCAAAGGGGGCGGCGGTGGCGGGTCCATCGTGGCTGGAGCGGCGTGCAACGCCGAAGCGCCACCCACCTGCGTGGCCGATTTCCTGGCTACCTGCGTGAACGGGGTGTGGGAGATCGAGGACTGCTCGACCACCTGTCTCCGGGTCGCGGATCACCCGGAGATGAGCCTCGACTTCGACACCTGTGACGGGATTCTGTGACCCAGGTAGAGCGTACCGGATCCGCCCGACATTGACTTTGGTGCCCGCCGAGCCACTGGAGGGGAGGAAGTGCCGCTTGCTGATCCGGATCGGAGGTCGATCCGCAGCAGGCGGCTCCGGGCCCGGTTCTCGAACAGCGGGTCCCCCACCTGGACCGCGCCGGGTCCCCGCCGGAACGTTCGCACCGCCGGAGCGGGTGCCGAAGCTCCGACCGAACGTCGCCGGAAGGCCGACGGTGGCGGAAGGTGGGCCCAGGCCCAGCAACTCAGTGCCGGAACGTGCCCCAGGTGGACGTCCCCTCGAACGGGGCGCCGGCGATCACCGCCAGGGCGAGCGCCAGCACGGTCCGGGTGTCGCGCGGGTCGATCACGCCGTCGTCCCACAGCCGGCCGGTGCTCGACCAGCAGGTGGACTCGAACGCCACCTTGCCGGCGAGCATCTGCTTCATGGTGGAGAGCTGCTCCTCGTCGACCGCCTCGCCCCGGCGGGCCGCCGCCTCGCGCCGGACGAGGTCGAGCACCCCGGACAGCTGGTCCGGCCCCATCACCGCGATCTTGTGGTTCGGCCAGGTGAACAGGAACCGCGGGTGGTACGCCCGGCCCATCATCGCGTAGTTCCCGGCGCCGTACGAGCTGCCGATCATCAGGGTGATCGCCGGCACGGTCGAATTCGACACCGCGTTGATCAGCTTCGCGCCGGCCTTGATGATCCCGGCCTCCTCGACCGCCCGCCCGACCATGAACCCGGTGATGTTCTGGAGGAACAGGAGCGGGGTGGACGTCTGGTTGCACAGCTGGATGAACTGGGCGCCCTTGTTCGCGCTCTCGTTGTACAGCACGCCGTTGTTCGCCAGGATCCCCACCCGGTGCCCGGCGATCTCGGCCCACCCGGTCACGAGGGTGTTGCCGTACAGCGGCTTGAACTCGAGGAACCGGGAGCCGTCGACGATCCGGGCGATCACCTCGCGCGCGTCGAACGGGACCTTGATGTCGGCCGCCGCGATCCCGAGC
>JBEBJW010000547.1:0-5463 GCA_040079715.1 Myxococcota bacterium
GTCCCCGCCGCCCCGGGCACCACCGAGAACAACAACCCGAGCGACTTCGAGCTGTTCATCCTCGGCATGGACCATCGGCCGAACTCGCGGACCGCCACCGCCACCGGGGCGGTCGGCCTGCAGCGTTGAATCCGGGCGGGGCCGCCGGGCGCAGCAGCCCGGCGACCCCGCTCGTCCATCCTCCCCTGTGAGGGCCTCCCCGAGGGGCGCGCGTGCCCACCACGCGCAGATCGACTGGAGAGCGGATCGTGCGCAACATCGGAAGAAGCTCCGGCGCAGCCAGCGTGGTGGTGATCGGCCTCGACACCGACGCGATGGGCCTGGTGCGCGAGACCCTCTCGGCCGAGGCCGTGTTGCCCGGCGCGTCGGTCCCGTTCGGAGACGCGATCCCGGTGGTCGAGCGGACCAAACCGGACGTGGTGATCGTGGGCTACACCCGCGCCGTCGACGCGTCGCTCGCGTTCGCGGAGGAAATCCGCCGGATGCACCCGGGGATGGTGCTGGTCGCGCTCGCCGACGCGCCGGACAGCAGCCAGATCCTGGCGGCGATGCGCGCCGGGTTCAAGGAATACGTCGTCCTCCCGAACGACGCGACCCGCCTCCGCCAGACGGTGCGGGACGCCGCGTTCAACCAGGGCGCGGACGAAGAGAAGGGCCGGGTCGTCGCGGTGACCGGGTCGAAGGGCGGCGTCGGAACCACGACGATCGCGGTCCACCTCGCCGCCGAGCTCGCCGGGATCCACCGGGTGCTGCTCGTCGATCTCGACTTCGGGATGGGCGACGTGGCGCCGATGATGGACCTCACGAGCCGCGACTCGATCGTCGACCTCGTCGCCCGCGCCGATCGGCTCGACGAACGCGTGCTGACCAGCGCGGTCGTGGTGCACCGGACCAAGGTGAACGTCCTCACCACCCCCGACGACATGGACTCGATGGGCCACATCAAGGCCGACGAGGTCTACAACATCATCAGCATCGCGGCGCGCGCCTACCAGTGGGTGATCCTCGACTGCGGGACCTACTACGACGAGGCGGTGTCGCTCGGGCTGAACGTCGCGGACGCGATCGTCCTCGTCACCACCCCGGACGTGACCTCGGTCCGGGACGCGTTCCGTCGGTTGCGCTCCCTCGCGGTCCTCGGGATCGAGAAAGAGCGCGTGAAACTGGTGGTGAACCGGTGGCACAAAGCGGCGTACGTCGGCAAGAAAGACATCGCGCAAAACCTCGGAATCCCCGTTTCGGCCACGATCGCCGACGACCCGCGGCACGTCGAGCAGGCCGTGAACGAGGGTAAAATCATCCGAGAGGTCAACAAGCGGTGCGACACCGCGCGCGACATCGCCAGCCTGGTGGCGATGCTGACCGAGGATCCGGAGGATCGTCGGGGACCTGAAGGTAGCGGCGGCGACGGTAGCTCTGGCTGGCTGTCCGGCCTGTTCGGACGGAGGTGAGTAGATGGCGGGCGGACGGCTGATCGACCGGGTGCGAGGCGCGCAGGGACGGCTGCGCGGGCCGACGGGCACACCGACGGGCGCCGGCGGCACGTTCCCCGGCGGAGACTTCACGCAGATCAAGCGCGATCTGCACAACGAGCTGATCGAGTCGCTCGACTTCGAGCAGGTCGGCAACACGCCGCGAGAAGAGCTCGCGGCGCGGCTCCGCCAGACCCTGACCGAGCGGGTCGAGGCCCGGCAGCTCCCGCTGAACCGGATGGAGCGCGAGCGGCTGGTCGAGGAGATCCTCGACAACATCCTCGGGCTCGGCCCGCTGGAGCCGCTGCTCCGCGATCCGGAAGTCAGCGACATCATGATCAACGGCCCGAAGGTCGTGTTCGTCGAGCGGAAGGGGCGCCTCGTCAAGACGAACGTCCAGTTCAACGACGAGAAGCACCTGCTGCAGATCATCGAGCGGATCGTCGCGGCGGTCGGTCGCCGGGTCGACGAGCAGACGCCGATGGTCGACGCGCGGATGGTCGACGGCTCGCGGTTCAACGCGATCATCCCTCCCCTCGCCCTCGACGGCCCGTGCGTGTCGATCCGGCGGTTCGGGACGATCCCGATCACCGCGGAGGACCTCGTGGCGCTCGGGTCGTGCCCGCGCCCGATCCTCGAGGTCATGCGCGGGTGCGTCCGGAGCCGGCTGAACTGCATCATCAGCGGCGGCACCGGGTCCGGCAAGACCACGCTGCTGAACGTGCTGTCGTCGTTCATCCCGGACAGCGAGCGGATCATCACGATCGAGGACTCGGCGGAGCTCCAGCTCCAGCAGGCCCACGTGGTCCGGCTCGAGACCCGGCCGACGAACCTCGAAGGCAAGGGCGAGATCAGCCAGCGCGATCTGGTCCGGAACTGCCTCCGGATGCGGCCGGACCGGATCATCCTCGGCGAGATCCGCGGCGGTGAGGCGATCGACATGCTCACCGCGATGAACACCGGCCACGACGGCTCCCTCGCGACGGTCCACGCCAACAACACCCGTGACGCGCTGGCCCGGTTCGAGACGATGGTCGGGATCGGGATGCCGAACATGGGCGACAAGTCGATCCGGGAGACGATCGCCCGCGCGCTCGACGTGATCGTCCAGCAGGAGCGGCTGACCGACGGCTCGCGCCGGATCATGGCGCTCACCGAGGTCACCGGGATGGAAGGCCCGGTGATCACCACCCAGGACATCTTCCTGTTCGAGCAGCGCACGATCGACGAGCAGGGCAAGGTCCGCGGAGCGTTCCGCGCGACCGGGATCCGGCCGAGGTTCGCGACCCGGCTCGCGACGAACGGGATCCGGTTGGCTCCGGAGTTGTTCCGGTTCGAAATGGAGGTGTGAGTTGCCGCCTTGGGTGCTCATCCTCATCCTGGCGATCGTGTTCACAGCGGTGCTCGCGACCGGCCAGGGGTTGTACTGGGCGTGGGTCGCGAAGCGCGAGCGCGAGCAGGAGGAGCTCCTCCGCCGCCTCGGCTCCGGCTCCGGCACCGAGGACGCGGCCGAGGCCGCGCTGTTCCGCGAGCAGGCCCAGGACGCCGTCGCGAGCGCGATGGGCAACCTCGGCGAGACCCTCCAGGGCTCGCTGCGGGCCGCCGACGCGGGGTACGGCGTCGGGACGCTGATCACCCGGATGCTGGTGGTCGGCGCGTGCGGGTTCGTGGCCGGGGTGATGGTGCTGAAGGGCAGCCTCCTCGGCGCGATCTTCGCGGCGGTCGGGTACGTGCCGCTGTTCCTGGTCCAGCGCCAGGCCAAGACCCGGCTGTCGAAGCTGGTCGAGCAGCTGCCGGACTCGCTCGAGCTGATGGCGCGGGCGCTGTCGGCCGGCGTCGGGCTGTCGGACGCGTTCCGCCTGGTCCAGGAAGAGATGCCGATGCCGATCGCGGCAGAGTTCGGCCGGGTCCAGGAAGAGGTCCGGTACGGCCGCGACTACCGCGAAGCGTTCGACAAGATGCTCCACCGGAACCCGGGCGTGTTCGACCTCCGGATCTTCGTGTCGTCGGTCATGCTCCAGCGGGACACCGGCGGCAACTTGATCGAGATCCTCGAGAACATCGCCGACACCATCCGGGCGCGGTTCCTGTTCGACGCGAAGGTCCGCGCGATGACGGCCGAAGCGCGGTTCTCAGCGTTGATCCTCGGCGGATTGCCGTTCGGCGTGTTGCTGGCGTTGATGTTCATGAACCCGGATTACCTCGTCCCGCTGTGGACCACGTTCCCCGGTCACATCATCGTCGGCATGAGCACGATGATGTACGCCATCGGGATCGTGATCATGCGCGACATGTCGAACGTCGAGGTGTAGCGTGTTTTTGAACTTGATCCTGTTCGCTGCGCTCGGGATGCTGGTCCTGCTGATCATCGGCGGGTTCTTCTACGCCATGTACATGCTGCTGTTCCCGACCCGCACGGCAGGCGACCGGCTGCGGGAGCTGCAGAAGGTCGAGGTCACCGAAGCCTACGACATCATCACGGTCGACAAGGGCAACGAGGGGATGGTCGGGGGGCTGTCGTCGAAGATCGGCGCCCTGGCAGCCCCCACCTCCGAGGACGAGAAGAACAAGCAGCGCCAGATGCTGCTCCAAGCCGGGTACAAGTCCCGCCACGCCCTCGAGATCTTCAACGGGGTCCGGGTCACCCTCGCCCTGTGCTTCCCGTTCCTGGTAGCGCCGTTCGCGTCCCGGCTCGGGTTCGCCCAGCTCGCGCTCGCGGTCGTGCTCGCGTCGGCGTTCGGGTACTACGTCCCGGCGGTCTGGCTGTCGAACATCACCGAGAAGCGGAAGCGGATCCTCCTCCGCAGCTTCCCGGACGCGCTCGACCTGCTGGTGAGCTGCGTCGAGGCCGGCCTCGGGCTGGACGCCGCGTTCCGCCGGGTCGCGCTCGAGCTCGAGACCGCCGCGCCCGAGCTGTCGAAGGAGTTCCAGGTCGTCACCTACGAGATCTCGGCCGGCGTGCCGCGGGTCGAGGCCCTCCGCCACCTCGAGCGGCGGACCGGGCTCGACGAGATCCGGTCGCTGGTCAACATGCTCGCCCAGGCCGAGCGGTTCGGCACCTCGATCGCGAAGGGCCTCCGGGTCCACTCGCGGATGACGCGGGCGAAGCGGATGTCGCGCGCCGAGGAAGAGGCCGCGAAGGTCTCGCCGAAGCTCACCGTCGTCATGATCCTGTTCCTGCTCCCCGTGCTCGGGATGGTGCTGATGGGCCCGGCGCTGATCAAGGTCATGGAAGTGATGTCGTCGCGATGATCCGCTGGTTTGCGGCTCGACCGCTGGTTGGGATCGCGCTCGTGCTCGCGGGCTGCGCCGGGCGGAACGTCCCGGAGGACGCGATCGAGGAGCTCCCCGGCTGGATGACCCACGGCGAGGAGGTCCGGCTGACGATCACGAGCGAGCTGCTCGAGACCGGCAACACGCTCGGGGCGCTCGACATCATCCGCCAGATGCGCGCCGACGGGTACGACATGCCCGAGCTCGACTACCTCCAGGGCAAAGCGCTGGCGATCGACGGGGTGTCGAGCGAGGCCGAGCGCCTGTTGAAGGTCGCGCAGAAGCGGCTGCCGAAGGACGCGCGGCCGTCAGCCGAGTTGTGCGTGCTGTACGCGGACCTCCAGCAGATCGAGGACGCGGTCGAGGCGTGCCGCGAGGCGACCGACATCGACCCGTCGAACGCGGCCGCCTGGAACAACCTCGGGTTCCTGCTCCTGTCGGCCGAGGAGCCGGAGGACGCGCTCGAGGCCGCCGAGAAGGCGATCGACCTCGACGCCGGGCAGCCGCGGTACCGGAACAACCTGGGGATGGCGCAGGCGGCGCTCGGACGGCAGGACCAGGCGTTCCGCACCCTCCAGAGCACGATGAGCCGCGCGGACGCCGCGTACATGGTCGGGCTCGTGGTGGAGCGGTTCACCGGCCCCGACGGCGCCCGCTCGTGGTATGAACGGGCGCTCGAGTTCGACCCGAACCACGCCCAGGCGAAGCAGAGCCTGGC
>JBEBJW010000548.1:0-5463 GCA_040079715.1 Myxococcota bacterium
GAGGAGGACCGCCCCGCGCGGGCTGGCGCGCCCGATCGCCAGCGCGCGCACTGCGGCGGGGCCGCGGTAGTCCGCCCGGCCGGAGATCGGCTCGCGCACGGGCAGCTCGGTCCCGGTCGCGACGCCGATCCCGATCGGCAGCCCGGCTGCGGCGAGGCGGGTGGCGCACCTGGTCGCCGCCGCGGTTGTCGCGAACGCCGCGAGCCAGTGGACGCCGTCGCCGCGCGCCGCGTGGCCGACCCCGCCGTCGGTGGCGCCGAGCACCGCCTCGCTGACCGCCAGCGCGCCCGCGACGTCCGCCGGGTCCAGCTCCCGCCCGACCGCCGCCACGAGCGTCACCCACCCGGCCGGGGGGCCGTCGAGGTCCGGGTCGGCGGGGACGAGCTGGTACCCGACGCCGTGGTTCGTCAGCAGGTGCCGCGGCTCGGTCGGATCGGCCTCGATCTTCGCCCGCAGCCGGTGGACGGTGAAGTCGACCGCCCGCGACCGCGACGGGTCCCGGTACTCCCACACCTCCCGCATCAGCTCGTCGCGCGGCACGACCCGATGGGCGCGGGCGAGCAGGTACCGGAGCAGGTCGCGCTCCCGGGTCGTGAGGCGGACCTCCCCCGCGGTCCGGCGGACCACCCCGGTGCGGAGGTCGACCTCCCCGTCGCGCAGCGCCAACCGATCCGACATCCGGGAAACCACCGGGCCGACGTTCTCACACCCGCGCGGCGCCGACAACCCCGGGGCGCAGGGTGTTCACCCGGCGATCCTCCGGAAAACCGAACCAGGTGACTCGGCGAGCGCGAGTCGTCAACCGAGAGAAACATCCGGTTGCACCGGCGCAGCTCGATTCGCTCTTGACCCGCGAGGCACGGATTGGGCACACTGCCGTCGCGTCCAGCCAGTAACGAAGCCGTCCGAGGGGGTGCCATGTACGTCCGATTCGGAAGTTTCTCGATTCCCATTCTTTCCGCGCTGCTGTGGAGCTGTTCGACCGAATCTCCGATTTCGCAAAATAAACCCGGTCTGTTCGACGCGGGCGACGGGCAGGCCGAGCAGCTCGCCGCGGAGCTCGCTGAGAGCTGGCTCGAAGAGGCGTCGAACCCGGCGGTGCGCCCGATCGACGACTTCGTGCTCGAGCGGGTCGCGCTCGACGAGCTCGGGATGGCGCACGTGCGGGTCCAGCAGACCCAGGACGGCGTCCCGGTGTTCGGCGGTGAGGCGATCGTCCACCTCGACGCCGCCGGCGCGGTCACCGTCACCGACGCGTTCGTGCCGTCGCTCCGGGTCGACACCGTCCCCGAGCTGTCCGCCGACGACGCGATCGACGACGCGATCGGGCTGTTCCCGGGGATCGTGTCGACGGTCGACGCCGATCTGCAGGTCCTCCGCCACACCGACGGCGACCACCTGACCTGGCGGGTCCAGATCACCGACACCGACTCGCCCACGCCGTCGATGCCGGTGATGTTCGTCGACGCCCACACCGGCGCGATCGTGTGGGAGTACGACAACCTCCAGACCGCGAAGAACCGGCAGACGTACTCGGCGAACAACGGGACCGTCCTCCCGGGCACGCTCCGGCGGTCCGAGGGCTCGGCGAACATCAACGACGTGCCGATCGACGCCGCCCACAACAACGCCGGCACGACCTACGACTTCTACTTCGCGAACTTCGCCCGCGACAGCTACAACAACGCCGGCGCGACGCTCAAGTCGAGCGCGCACTACTCGACCAACTACGACAACGCCTACTGGGACGGCACCCAGATGGTGTACGGCGACGGCGGGACGTATTTCCTGCCGCTGTCGCAGGCCCTCGACGTGGTCGGGCACGAGCTGACCCACGCGGTGACCTCGTCGACGGCGGACCTCGTTTACTCCGGCGAGTCCGGCGGCCTGAACGAGGCGACGTCCGACATCCTCGGCGCGTCGATCGAGTCGTACAGCCGCGGGTGGGCCGAGGACGCGAACATCTGGAAGATCGGCGAGGCGATCGCCAAGCCGGCGCTCGGCACCGCGCTCCGGTTCATGGACAACCCGCCCGCGGACGGCGTGTCGGTCGCGTTCTGGACCCCGACCGTCGGGAACCTCGACGTGCACTACAGCTCGGGGATCGCCAACAAGGCGTTCTACCTGATGGTCCAGGACCCGGCGCTGAACATCCAGCAGGCCGCGGGGATCTGGTACCGGGCGCTCACCGTGTACATGACCTCGACCACGAACTTCGCCGCCGCCCGCACCGCGACGGTCAACGCCGCGACCGACCTGTACGGGGCGACCTCCACCCAGGTCACCGCGGTCGGCGCAGCGTGGACGGCGGTGGGCGTCGCCGCGCCGCTGACCTACACCGCGTTCGACACCCGGTCGAACCTGTCCGCCGCCGTCAACGCCCAGACGAACTACCAGTTCGTCACCCCGGCCGGGGCCACCTCGGTGAAGTTCGCGACCAGCGGCGGGACCGGTGACGTCGACCTGTACGTCCGGTTCGGCAGCGCGCCGACCACCACCACCTGGACCTGCCGCCCGTACACGAGCGGCAACGCCGAGGAGTGCGTGTTCACCCCGCCGCAGGCCGGCACGTACTACGTGATGCTCCACGCGTACGCGGCCTACAGCGGGGTCACCCTGACCGCGTCGAAGTCCGGCGGGGGGGCGGTCGAGGTCTGCACCGACGGGATCGACAACGACGCCGACGGGGCGATCGACTGCGCCGACAGCAACTGCACCGGGAACCCGTCCTGCGCGGTGGCCGAGGTCTGCACCGACGGGATCGACAACGACGGCGACGGGGCGATCGACTGCGCCGACAGCAACTGCAGCACCGCACCGACCTGCGCGTCGAGCTGCCCGGGCGGCACGTTCCAGGGCACGCTGTCGAGCACCAACCTCGACGACATCTACCAGGACGCCGTGTCGCGGTCCGGCCTGTTCAGCGCGACGCTGACCGGACCGGCGGGACAGGACTTCGACCTGTACCTCGAGTACCAGTCGGGCGGGACCTGGAAGCGCCGGGCGAGCGGGATCTCCCCGACCGCGAACGAGGTGATCAACTACAACGAGGCCTCGGTCCGGCTCCACCGGTGGAAGGTCGTGCGGTACGGGCTCAGCTCGGGCGACTACACGCTGTGCGTCCAGTGAGGTAGCGCCGTCGCTCACTCCTCGAGCGCGTCGTCCGCGGTGAGGAGGTCGTCCTGCGGCCCGAGATCGGCCGCCCCGACCTCCTCCTCGTCCCGCGGCCACCGCCGACGGCGCCCCTCCGCGAACGCGGGCGCCGGGGCGGGCGGCACCGGGAACGCGCCGGAGCGGCCAGCGGCGCGGGCGCGCGTCGGCCACTCCGACCGGAGCTCGGCGAGGGCGCGGTCCCACCGGGCGAGCATCGGCGGGATCGCGAACGGCACCACCAGCGTGTCTCCGTCGCCGACCACCCCCTCGAGCCGCGTCCGCAGGTCCGCCACCGGGTCGCGGGCGTACACCGCGACGGCGGGGCCGTGCTTGTCGCGGTGGAGCAGCACCACCGCCTGCGCGAGCTCCAGCACCTCCGGCAGCGCCGACGGCTGGTACCGCGCCGGCGGGCTGTCGAGGGTCGAGAACCCGACCAGATCGAACACCCGGGCCATCAGCGCGTCTGCGTCGGTGTCCGCGTCGGGATCCAGGACCACCAGGCCGCGGATCCGGTCCTCCGCCGGCCCGTCGTCCAGCACGACCCGGAGCTGCTCGTGGTCGGTGATCGGCAGCCACCACCGGACGAGCCCCAGCTCCTGGCGGCCGCCGGCGCGGTACCCCTCGTAGGCCTCGACCCCGTGCGCCTCGGGCGGGATGTCCGCCGGGTGCCCGTCCTCCATGAACGCGAGCCACGGCGCGTCCGGGTACAGCGCGTGGACGATCGAGGTCAGGTCGATCCCCGAGTACGACAGGCCGCGGCGGGCGTCGCCTGCGCCGTCGTCCGAGAACGCCGCTCCGCTGACCACGATCCGGTGGACCAGCGGGACCGGCGCGTCGAGCTCCCACGGCTCGATCCACCGCTCGCGCCCGCGGCACAGGCGGCCGGGATCCCTCGGATCGAACGGGTTCTCGCTGAAGCCGAGCGCACGCACCATGTCGGACCACTCCTCGGGACGACGGTGGTAACCGGCTGGGCCGCCGGTGGGAACCGCAGCGCGTTCTGGGCGCCCCGGCTCGCTCCGCTCGCCGTCGGCCTCTCTACGGGGTCGTCGCTGCGCTCCTCCGTCCTCGCTCCGCTCGGACCGCCTCCGGCGCCCTCCGATCCGCCTGGCGCGGGCAGGCGATCACGCCCGATCGAGCGCGCGGACCTGGGTGTCCGCCAGCGCCCGGAGCGGGACAGCCACCTCCGCCTCGGCGTCGGTCGCGATCGCGGTCGCGTCCGACAGCAGCGCGGCGAGGTCCGCGTGGACCATCCGGGTCTGCGCCAGGCGGTCGGTCAGCGGGGCGAGGTGCGCCGCGACCTTGTCCCACCGGCCGGCCTGGGCCGCCACGCGGATCAGGCAGGCCCGGGCCGCCACCTCGACCACCGGCCGCCCGTCCTGCCGGGCGAACCACAGGATCCGCTCGAGACCCGGCTCCTGCGCCGCGTGGCGCCCGCGGGCGAACCCGATCAGGTGGAGGTTCAGCTCGGCGAACACCCCCGCCCACGAGCCGAGGTCCCGGTGGAGCTCGCGGGCCCGCCGGTAGTGCTGCTCGGCCTGGGCGAGGTCCCCGGTCGCCCGGTGGGCCTCGGCGAGCTGGTTGTGGGCCTGCGCGAGGTCCCACCGCGAGCCGTGGCCGTCGAGCACCGGGAGCGCCTGGCCGATCTCGCTCAGCGCGACGTCCGGCTCGCCCTGCTGCAGCCGGACCGCCCCGAGCGAGACCCGCGCCCGGGCCGCGAGCAGCGGCAGCGCGGCCGCCCCGTCGATCACGTCGGTGAACGCGGCGGCGGCGGTGTCGAGCTCCCCGAGCTCGAGCGCGACCCCGGCCCCCGCGAGCTGCGCCGACAGCCGGACCGCGTCGTTCGTCGCCGCCCGGGCCGCGGCCGCGAACCAGGCGCGCGCCTCGGTCGGGCGCCCGAGGTCCTGCGCGAGGCCGCCCTCCTCGTGGAGCAGCCGCGGCTCGAGGTCGGTCCACCCGCGCTCGGTCGCGCGGGCGCGGCACAGGTCGATCCACCGCCGCGCCGCCGCCGACCGGCCGCACATCCGCGCCGCCCGCGCCCCGAGCGCCCACCCCTCGCACCGGCGCCGCACCACGTCCGGGTCCGGCGGCCGGCGCGGGTCGCCGTCGAGCGGGATCGCGTCCCACCGCTCGACCAGCTCGACCGTCCACCGCGGATCGCGCGCGTGGGCCGACTGGAGCGCCTGGTGGAAGTCGAGCTCCGCGTCGGGGTCGCCCGCGTTCGCCCGGTGGCGGCCCCGGCGGACCAGCTCGTCCGGATCGTCGCCGTCGATCCCGATCGCCGCGCACGCCCGGTGCAGCGCCACCCAC
>JBEBJW010000549.1:0-5458 GCA_040079715.1 Myxococcota bacterium
AGTCGGACTTGAAGTTCGGCGCGTTCAGCACCTCGGCGTAGATCGTCAGCAGGTTGCGCTGGTACGCCTTGCGCCACTCGGCGCGCAGCGCCAGGTCGTTCGTCGGCCCGAGCCGGGCGCAGTTCAGACACGTGACGGTCGCGAAGTCGTCCCCGGCGGCGGCGAGGGTCGACACCGGGCGGCCGGTGTGGAACGTGTACCGGGCCGTCGCCCGCCACCGCGCCGTGAGCTGGAGCTCGGTCGACAGGCCGAGGGTGTGCCGCTGGTCCTGCGCCGGCGAGGCCACGGTCGAGAACACGGTCGCCAGCGGGTTCGTCCGCCGGGCGACCAGGTACCCGTACGTCGCGGTCCCGGTGACGCGGCCCGCGCGCCCGGCGATCAACACGTCGAGCCCGTGGTCCGTGCCGGATCCGACGTTCGCGTAGCCCCCGAGCGCTCCGTCCGGGTGGACCACCAGGCCGGTCCGGGTGGTGTGGTACCCCTCGATCCGCAGCAGTCCGCCGCTGTCGACGCCCGGGAGCGGGAACCCCTGGTCCACCCCGACCACCCACTCCGCGGCGTGCTCGCTGCCGATGTCCGGGTTCCCGAGCTCCGGATCCAGGATCACCGGGTCGCGCGGGGTCCGGTGGTACAACCCGAACGACAGCTTCGGGATCGTCCCGCTCGGCAACGGGATCGACAGCCCCGCCGACGGCGACCACAGCAGCTCGTCGGTCGATCCGGCGTACCGCGCGCGGACCCCGCCGCGCAGCTTGACCGGCGCGTCGAACTCGAGCTGACCGTACGCCGAGGCGTCCGGGTACGCCGGGATCGGCGCGAGCTCGACCAGCTCCTGGCCCAGGTCGACGATCCCGGTGTTCGCCCACACCGGCACCGCGCGCGGGTCCTCGATCTCACCCTCGGCGGACAGCGCGGTGACGCCGCCATCGACCCCGAACGCGAACCGGTGCGGGCCGGCCATCATCGACAGATCGCTCCGGACATAGCCGCGATCGGTCAGGTAGGTCCGCGACGTCGCCCCGCCGAGGTCGCGCTCGAGGAAGCTCCGCTCGATCGTGGTCGCCACCGTCGTTCGCCACTCGACGAACCCGGGCTCGCCGGCGGCCCCTCGGCTCCAGGTGTGGTCGAGCGCGTACAGCTGGAGCGAGTTCCGCAGCTGGAACGTGCCCTCGAAGTTGACCAGGCTGGCGTCTGTCGAGTCGACGAGCGCCAAGCTGTCGCCCGAGCGCATCGCGGTCAGCATCCACCGCGACCGACCCGGGCGCCACGCGAGCCGCGCCGACAGCTCCGAGTACTCCGGGGCCGCGAACGCCGTGTCGACGATGTTCGCCCACTTCATCACCTGGAAGTACCCCTCGAGGTACGTCCGGCGGGCGGCGAACGCGACGGTCAGCGACTCGTCCTTCGTCAGCGGTCCCATCACCAGCGCGCGGGCGCTCGAGGCCGAGATGTCGATCGCACCGTCGAGGTCGTGCGCGTCGGTCCGCGGCGCCCCGTCCCACGACTCGACCGCCATCACCCCGGACGTGCCGGCCGGGACGTCGGCTGGGGGCGCGCCGGCGAAGAACTTGACCTCCTTGATCATGTCCGGGTTGAACACGCTGTTGAACCCGGCGAGGTGGAACGGGTTGTCGAGCGGGACCCGATCCAGCACGAACACCACGTCGGTCGTCTCGCCGCCGCGCACGTTGAACCCGGCGAGCAGATCCGCGTCGCCGACCACCCCGGGGAGCGCCTGGACCGCGCGGGCGGCGTCCTCGAGCGAGCCCGGGGTCGCCTCGATGTCCCGCCGGGTCAGGGTGTACGCGCCGGTGACGGTCGAGGTGTCCGGCAACAGCTCGCCCCGCGCGACCTCGCGCCAGGTCTTGCGCGCGCCGTACACCACGATCTCGTTCGGATCCGTGACGATCGGGAACGTCGACTGGACGGTCTGGCCGGCCCCGACGTCGACCGCGAACGTCACGGGCCCGAGCTCGCCGTCGATCGCGCCCACGTCGACCGTGACGTCCCACGTGCCCGCCGGCAGGAACGGGGCCGAGAACCGCCCGTCGTCGCCGGTGTCGATCACCCGAAGGCCGTCTGCGCGGTCGATCGGGGGTCGACCGGCGAGCGTGACCGTGGCGTGCGGGATCGGCAACCCGTCGGTGTCCTCGATCCGACCGTACAGGGTGCCGGCCGCAGCGCCCTCGCGGGCGTCGACCACCGCGACGTCGAAGTGGAACCGGTAGTCGACCTGGCACGCCACCGGAGCGCCGTCCTGGGTCGCCGGGGCGAACGACAGCCGGCGCGCGGCGTCGATCGCCGGCAGATCCAGCAGCGGGTGGACCCCCGACACCAGGATCACGTCGGTCACCGCGCCGGTCGCGTCGATCGACACCCGCACGACGACGTCCCCGCGGAGGTTGCGCTCCTTCGCCTCCTGCGGGTAGTCCGGCGTCGTCGCGGTCGTGAGCACCGGCGGGACGACCGGGGCGGGACCCCCAGCACCGGGCTCGGTCGGTGTCGTCGGCTCCTGTGCCCAGCCCGCCGCCGCCGCGATCCACACCATCAGTCCGGGCACGTCCCCACCCGTACGGTCCAGGCGGACCGGCCGTCCTGCTCGACCACCGACCCGCCGCCGCGACACGCGGCCGCGACCCACGCGAGCCCGCCGGCCGGGATCGACCCCACCACCGGCTCGACCGCGATCGCCTCGGAGCCGACCGCCGCCCGCGGGCCCTCTCCGGGCAGCGTGATCGCGCGGTGGTACACCGGACCCGCTCCGGGCGCGATCCCGGGGACCACCTCGATCGGCACGCCGGGGCCACCGCCCGGACCTGCCGCGGCGAGGAGCACGGCGCCGACCGCCTCGCCGACCTTCGGCCCGCCCCCCGCGAGGGCCCACGCGGTCGCGATCGTGTCCGATGCCTCGTCGCCGGCGATCACCAGCGCCGCTGGCGCCCCCGCGCGGATCGCGTCGATCCCGCGGATCAGCGCCATCGCCGACGTGGCACCGCCGGCGGACACGGTCTCGGACGGCCCCCGCAGCCCGAGCGCCATCGACAGGTGGGCGAGCGGCGTGCCGAACAGCGAGGTCTGGAACGCCATCGGGCTGACCCGGTCGGCGCCCTCGACCACCATCCGCTCGAGGAACCGGCTGGTGGTGGTCAGCTCGCCGAACGCGGTGCCCCACACGGTGACGAGCGCGTCGCGGTCGTGCCCGCGTCCGGCCGGGCCGTCGAGCAGCTCCACCGCGACCTCCGCCACCCACCGCGACAGCGGGCTCATCCGCCGCCACGCGCCGATCGGGATCGCCTCCGGCCGGTCGCCCGGGGCGGGCTGCGGGAGACCCGAGCGGTCGAGCGGGACACCCGCCAGCGATCGGCCGTCGGCGAGCGCGCGCCGGAGCACGCCGGCGTCGACGATCCCCGGGGCGCGGACCGCGTGGGCGACCACCCGGATCCCGGTCACGCGGCCCGCCCGAAGATCAGCGCGGTGTTGTGCCCCCCGAACGCGAAGTTCACGCTCATCGCGAGATCGATCCGGGCGGGGCGCGCCACCCGGACCAGCTCGAGCGGGATCCCCGAGCGGCCGAGCCCGACGTTCGGCGGGAGCAGCCCGTCGCGGAGGGCGCGGATCACCAACGCCGCCTCGAGCGCGCCCGCCGCCCCGAGGGTGTGGCCGGTGGCGCCCTTGGTGCTCGACACCGGCGCGTTCGGCGCGACCTGCCCGAGCGCCACCCCCTCCATCGCGTCGTTCAGCAGCGTGCCCGTGCCGTGGGCGTTGACGTACCCGAGGTCTGCGGGGTCGACCCCGGCGGCGGCGAGGGCGGCCCGCATCGCCCGGATCGCGCCGGCGCCGGACGGCTCGGGGGTCGACAGGTGGTGGGCGTCCTGGGCGACGCCGTACCCGAGCAGGCGGGCGAGGGGACGGGCTCCCCGCGCGACCGCGTCGTCCTCCCGCTCGAGCACCAGCGCCGCGGCGCCCTCGCCGAGGCACATCCCGTCGCGCGCGTCGTCGAACGGCCGGCACCCGACGCGGCTGTGGAGCCCGAGCGACGCGAACCCGGCGGTGGTGGTGCCGCACAGCGCGTCGGTCCCGAACGCGATCGCCCGCCGGACCCGGCCGGAGCGGACCCAGTCGGCGGCGATCCCGATCGCGGTCGCGCCGGAGGTGCAGGCGGTCGACGCGGTGGTCACCGGGCCGGTCGCCCCGATCGCGTCGGCCACCTCGCGGGTCGGGCGGTGGCACAGCTGGGTCCACAGGTAGTCCGCCGGGGCGTCGATCGGCTCGCGGCGGACGTGCTGCCCGAACGCGACCTCCCCGAGCACCATGTCGCCGGCGGTCGACGCGCCGACCACCGCCAGGCCTTCGCTGTCGGTCAGCCCGGCTTCGGCCAGCGCCTCCGCGACGACGCGCAGCGCGAGCGCGGTCCCGGTCGGGCGGCCGGCCCACCCGACCCGCGCCACCGGCCAGCTCCTGACCGCTGGGTCTCCGGGCACGTCGACGGGGCTCCGGATCCCGGTCTCGCCGCGGCACACCGCGCGGAACACGGTGTCTGCGTCGTCGCCGAGCGCGCACACCGCCCCGACCCCGGTCACGACGACCACGGCTCGGCTCCGACCCCGCGCCCGACGTTGCCCGCCAGGACGACCCCGCCCTCGGCCCGCATCCGGTCGAGCTCGGCGACCATCCGATCCCGCACCCGGCGGGCGAGGACCCGGGTGGCGACGGTGCCGTCGACCGGGATCGGCTCGAGCGCGCGCATCCGGAACCGGCAGTACGGCAGGACCAGGCCGGGGCTGCCCTTCGGCAGCGCCTGGTGCGACCCGTCGATCACCACCGGCAGCACCGGGACGCCGAGCTCGGCCGCCAGCTTGAACGCGCCCTTGTGGAACACGCCGATCGCGCCGTCCTCGGTGCGGGTGCCCTCCGGGAACACCAGCACCGACACCCCGTTCGCGATCGCGTCGCGGCACGCGTCGAGCGTCTGGTCGACCCCGTCGCGGCTCGAGCCGTCGACCAGGATCTGGCGGCTGTACCGCATGTACCAGCCCATCACCGGGACCCGGAACAGGCCTTCGCGGGCGAGGACCCGCATCGGCAGCGGCAGGCCCATGTTCAGCGGGATGTCGATCAGCGACCCGTGGTTGCTGACCACGACGTACGGGCCGGGCCCCAGCGGCGGGATCGACCGGCGCACCGACCACAGCGGACCGAACAGGAACAGCAGCCGGCCCCACACCAGGTGATCGACCCACGCGACCGCCCGGCGCGCGCGATCGAACGGCGCGGTGATCGTGCCGACCGCCACCCCGAGCACGACGGTGACCGCCGACATCAGGAGGAAGGTCGGCCACATCACGGCGTTGGCCAGCAGGTTCACCCGGGGTCGTTCCACGCCCGCTCCGTCAGGTCGAACAGCTTAACGGTGGAGCGAGGACGACGGGGGACGGGCCCCCATTCGATGCGTTCAGCG
>JBEBJW010000550.1:0-5457 GCA_040079715.1 Myxococcota bacterium
CCACCCGAGCATCCGGGCCGCCTCCACCCCCGCCCCGGCGCGGGCGTACGCCTCGGCGGACCGCGCGGCGAGCGCGTCGTAGTCCGACAGCCGCCCTTCGTTCTCGGCCAGGCGGCACTCGATCGACAGCGCGCCCGCCTCGCCGCAGTCGGCGACCGGTCCGGGGCGCTCCGCGGTCGTCCTCCACATCAGCTCGGCCGCGGCCCCGGCCTCGGCCGGCCGATCGGTCCGGGCCCACAGGTTGCCGATCTCGTACTGGACCTGCCCCGCGAGCGCGTACCGACCGCTGGCCACCGCATCGTCGAACGACCGTCCGAACGCCGCGATCGCCCCCGGGACGTCGGCCTGTGAGCGACAGGCCCAGCCGACCAGGTAGTGGAGGTGCGCCGCGATCCCCGGCTCCGGATCCGACGCGAGCAGCTCGATCGCCAGCGGGACCGCCAGGTCCACCGCGCCCCGTTCGGCGGCGACCACCGCGACCGCCAGCAGCGCCGCCCGGAGCGCCGGCCCCTCCCGGCGGGTCCGGACCCACCCGAGCCACTGGCGGACCACCGCGACCGACAGCCCGTGCCGCAGCACCGACCGGCTGACCGACGGGAGCTGCTCGCGCGCCACGTGCTCGGCGGCCATCCGCGCGAGGACGTCGCTCACCGGGCCGAACACCCGATCCGGATCGACCGGGCGCGCCCGCCGGACCAGCGCCCGGACCGTCACCAGCGTCCGCCAGGTCGGACCCGTCGGCGCGTGGTCCATCACGACCAGCGACCGGTCGACCAGCTCGGCCAGGGTCTCGGCGAGGTCCGGCACCCCGGTCGCGGCGAGCACGGAGAACGCCACCGGCCCATCGAACTGGGCCACCACCGCGAGGACGTCGCGCGACGACGGGTCGAGGTGCGACCACGAGTCCTCGACCACGCGGTCGATCGCCCGGTGGCGGTCGGGCACGTGTTCACCGCGAACGCGCGCCGGGAGCGCGGCCGCCCCCCGGAGCGACGCGAGCACCGCGTCGGCGCCGAGCAGCGCCACGTTCGCAGCGGCGATCTCCCGCGCGAGCGGCAACCCGTCGGTCGCGTCGAGCAGGGCGGTCAGCTGCGTCGGCGGTGGACGGCGAGCGGCGGCGGATCCGGTCCACCAGGAGCGCGGTCGCGGGCGCGGCGGAGAGCGGACCGATCTCCAGCACCTGCTCCCCGGCGACGCCCAACCGCTGGCGGCTGGTGGCGAACAGGCGACAGTCCGGGGCGGCGGCCGCCCAGCGGCTGACGAGGTCCGCGGCGACCGCGAGCGCGTCCTCGGCGTTGTCGAGGATCAGCCAGCACGGACCGAGCCGGAGCAGCGCGCGGAGCAGCGCGTCCGGATCCGGATTCGGACTGCCCGGGACCGCGGCGGCGATCCGCGCGCACACGTCCGGGAGCTCATCGGCCCGGATCAGGTCCGCCACCCACGCGCCGCCGGGGACGGTCGAGGCCAGCGCTGCCTCCTGCGCGAGGCGCGTCTTCCCCACGCCGCCGGGCCCGAGCAGCGTCAGCACCGACGGCCGCTGCTCGCGGTGGATCCGCGCCAGCGCGCCGAGCTCCTCCGCCCGACCGACGAACGCGTCCGCGGACGCCGGGGCGTTGGTGAGGCGCAGCGGCGCGTCGTCGCCGTACAGGACCGCCCCGACGAGCCGGTACCCCTCGCCGCGCTCGGACCGCAGGTACGTCGGGTGCCGGGGGTCGGCCTCGACCAGGGACCGGACCCGGTGGATGCACGAGTACGCCGCCCGGCTGTTCACGGTGGGCGAGTAGCCCCAGACGCGCTCGTGGAGCTGGTGGAGCGTGAACACCTCGTCGGGGTGTTCGGCGAGCCACGCCAGCAAGGCTCGGCCGGCCGGAGGGTGCCGTGACCGCGGACGTCGCCGGTGGTGAGGTCGACCAGCCGATCACCGAGCTGGAGCAGCGCCATCCCCGCCTGGTAACCCCGAGGAGGGTGTCGGACGGCTGGCGTCTCGGTCGCGACCGCTCAGCGGACCATCCGAATCACGAGCGGCAGCGGGCAATCTGCCGCGATCCACGGGGTGGTCGCGCTCAGCGCGAGGGCACCGGCGGTCCCGTCGTCGACCAGGATCTCGCCCAGCTCGAACGGGGCGACCGGCTCTCGGCAGCCTGCGGGGTCGACGTCGGCGCCGCCGTTCGAGCTCCCGGCCCAGCCCGACCCGACCGGAACGAGGGACCACGTCTCGGTGAACGCGCACGCCCCGTCGGTCGCAGCGAGCGCGAGGGTGCACCCGTCGGCGGAGGCGGTGAACCCGGCGCTCGTGACCTCGATCAGGTCGTACCGGAACGTCCCGCACAGCAGCTCGGACACCGTCCACGCGCCGATCCACGGGCACCGCGCGCCGCCCGTGCCGGTGTCTGTGGTGGGAGCCGACGTGTCGGTGTCGGTGGTGGGAGCCGACGTGTCGGCGTCGGTGTCGGTGTCGGCGTCGGCGTCGGCGTCGGCGTCGGCGTCGGCGTCGGCGTCGGCGTCGGCGTCGGCGTCGGCGGGCGTACACCCGAGCGCGACCAGCCATCCGATCCACATGCGGTCCCTCCTGCCCTGCCGGGAGTCTATCCGCGTGCGACCGGACCGAACCCGCGCGAGCGTTCTCACCGCGTCCGTCGAGCCGACGACGCCGCTGCAACCAACCAGCCGCTCGCCTCGCTTCCCTACGACGACGGTTCGACCGTGACCGTCGGAGGAAGGAGAGTACTCCCAAGGGGAATCGAACCCCTGTCTGCGCCGTGAGAGGGCGCTGTCCTAACCGCTAGACGATGGGAGCACGAGGTGGGGTGTGGTTGACCCGCTAGGACTCGAACCTAGAGCCTTCAGGGCCAGAACCTGACGTCTTGCCAATTCGACTACGGGTCACCAGCACGCTTCAAGTAACTGGTCGCGCGCAGGGGCGTCAAGGCCCCCCGCTACGGATACGGATCCACCAGCACGCCGGCCGGAGCCAGCCGGTCGTTCAGCCGGTCGAACCACTTCTCTTCGCGCAGCTTCACCTGGTCCGCGAGATCGCGGGCGGTGTTCCACTGGTCGGTGTCGCCGGTCTGGATCGCCTCGGACAGCCGCCGGTACGCCGACGCGCGGTCGCCCCAGATCTGCACCAGCTCCTGGTGATCCGGGGTGAACTCCGCCGGCGCCGGCACGATCGACGCCTGGTTCGCGAGGTGCTCGGCCACCGGCACCACCTCGCGGCCCCACTTGTCCGCCACCTGCTGCGGCTTCGACGCGTCGTTGTAGATCTCGGCCGCGAGGCTGAGCACCCGCTCCGACAGCAGCCCGTTCTCCTGGAGCAACGGCTGGAGCGAGCCCACGTACTGGCTCGTCGCGTCGCCCGGCCCGCCGCATCCGACGAGCGCCCACAACACCGTGATCGCGATCATCGGCGGAGCATACCAGCCGCGTCGTTGCCCCGCACGCGGGGGCCGGCTACCCGGTGGAGATGCGGATCCTCGCCGGCGCCTGGTGGCTCGCGGGCTGCGTCTCCGACGCGGAGATCGCGGCCGAGATGGAGCGCGCGCTCGGCGACGCGAGCGAGGCGATGGTCGAGGTGCTGGTGTCGACCGAGGTGCTCGACCAGGTCGACGATCCCCCGGACGTCACCCTCCGCGATGTCCGTCACGGCGGCGACGCGTGCGGCTGCCCGTGCACCGAGCGGCTCGGCGGCGGGATCCCGTACGTGTTGACCCTCGACTACAGCCAGTACGGCTGCGTGCCGGCCTCGGGCCTCGTGCCGTCAGCGATCACCGGCCACGCGGTCCTCGACTACGACGGGCAGGACTGCCGGGTCACCTGGGACGGCCTCCAGCTGTCGCTCGAGCACGACGTGACCGGCGAGCTCGGCGGCGAGGTGTCCGGCGGGGTGGTGGCGGCGGCGGGAGATCTGGCGATCGGCCCGCGGGACGCCGGGATCGATCTCTCGGTCGAGGTGGGCGAGGACGGGCTGACGATCGACGGCGAGGTCACCGCCTCGGGCGCGGATCCACGGCCGATCCGGTTCGAGGGGGTCAACCTCCCGCGGTCGGCGGTCGCCGGCCGGTGCCCGACCCCGGACGCCGGCACCGCCACCCTGGTCGACGCGGACCACCCGGACCGGTCGGCGGTGATCCGGTTCGGCCCGGGCGGTGCGGTCACGGTCGAGCGCGGAGACCGGGTGTCCGAGGACACCGACTGGTGCAGCTACGCCTCTCCGCGGTGGTGAGCGGCGCAGCCCGCCGGACCCGCGGGATCAGCGGCCGGGCGGCAGGGCGTGGAGGAAGTCCGCGAACCCGAGGACCGCGCCGATCCCGAGCACCGCGAGCCCGTCGGCCGCCACGGACACCAGGCACCCGCCGGACGTGCCGAGCACGCCCCTCACCCACCCGCCGAGCGCGCCGCGCGACGCGAGGCCGCCGACCACCACCGCCGACGCGATCGCCGCGATCCACGACGCGCCGGGGGCCGGGATCAGCGCCCCGAACGCCGCCCCGAGCGCCGCGCCGGTCGCCGCCCCCGCGCTGCCGCCGAACGCCCGCGACGCCGACACCGGGCCGGTGAGCTGCGCGACCGCCCCGACCACGGTGATCCCGGTCGCGACCAGCAGCGCGACGGGATCCACGATCTCGAACCCGGTCAGCGACGCGAACGCCACCAGCCCCAGCAGCGCGACCGCGCACCCTGGGAACCCGGGCACGAGCGACGCGATCCCCCCGAGGACCAACCCGCCGATCGCGCACGTCCACGCCAGGACCACCATCGATGGCGGATATCCCGCTCTCGGGGCCGTCGCCGCGCCCCGAGCGTGCTAGACGCTGTTCGTGAAGTACCGTGGCCTCGACCTCGATCCGTTCCAGGACCAGGCGATCCGGGCATTGGCCGAAGGCCGCTCGGTCCTGGTCTGCGCTCCCACCGGCACCGGCAAGACGATCATCGCCGATTGGATCGTCGAGGAGGCGCTCGCAACCGGGCAATCCGTGATCTACACCGCGCCGGTCAAGGCGCTGTCGAACCAGAAGTACCGCGACTACGTGCGGCTCCACGGGGAGTCGAACGTCGGGTTGGTCACGGGGGACCTCGTGATCCGCCGGGACGCGCCGTGCCTGGTGATGACCACCGAGATCCTCCGCAACATCCTGCTGAACGGCGACAGCCTCCCGCAGCTGCTCGCGGTCGTGCTCGACGAGATCCACTTCCTCGACGATCGCGAGCGCGGCACGGTGTGGGAGGAGGTGCTGATCTACCTCCCGCCGTCGGTGCGGATCGTCGGGCTGTCGGCCACGCTGTCGAACGTCCGCGAGTTCGCAGGGTGGCTCGAGCACGTCCGCGACGGCCAGGTCGAGGTGGTGCAGGAGCCGCGCCGGGCGGTCCCGCTCGAGTTCGACTTCTTCTCGGTCGACACGGGGATCGTCGATCCGTCGACGTACGACCGGATGTTCAAGCGGAAGCGCGGCGGCGGCA
>JBEBJW010000551.1:0-5449 GCA_040079715.1 Myxococcota bacterium
GGCTCGGACAGCGAGGGCGAGATGGGCGCTCGGATGCGGGCGTTCGACTGGACCGGCAGCCCGCTCGGACCGCCGGAGGGCTGGCCGCGGAGCCTGCAGACCGCGGTCCGGATCCTGCTCACCTCGCGCCAGCCGATGTTCGTGTGGTGGGGCCCGCAGCTGGTCAACCTGTACAACGACGCGTACGTCGCGATCGTCGGCGGGAAGCACCCGACCGCGCTCGGCCAGCCGGCGTCGGTCGTGTGGCGCGAGATCTGGGACCAGATCGGGCCGCGGGCGGCGACCGCGCTCGAGACCAGCGAGGGCACCTACGACGAGTCCCTGCTGCTGATCATGGAGCGGAACGGGTACCCGGAGGAGACGTACTACACGTTCTCGTACAGCCCGATCCCCGACGACGACGGCACCCCGGCCGGGATCCTGTGCGCGAACACCGACGAGACCGCGCAGATCATCTCGGAGCGGCGGGTGGCGCTGCTCCGCGACCTGGCGGCGCGGACGGTCGACGCCCGGACGCTGGCGGAGACGGGTCGCGCGGCGGCGTCGTCGCTCGCGACCGACCCGCGGGATCTGCCGTTCGCGGCGATCTACCTGTGCGACGAGGTCGGCGGTCCGTGGACCCGGGTCGGCGCCGCCGGGATCGCCGCCGATCACCCGGCCGCGCCGCCGATCGTGGATCCCGCGTCGGCACCGTGGCCGATCCCGCCCCCGGGCGCGCAGGCCGAGGTGTCGCTCGCCGATCCCGCGTTCGCGCCGGTCCCGTCCGGGGTGTGGGACCGGCCGGCTGCCCGCGGGGTCGTCGCGTCGATCCCGATCTCCGGCGAGTCTGGCCGGGCGGCGCTGGTGGTGGCGGCGCTGAACCCCCACCGCCCGTACGACGACGGGTACCGCGGGTTCGTCGAGCTGCTCGCCGGTCAGATCGCCGCCGCGTTCGGCAACGCCGCCGCGTACGAGCACCAGCACCGCCGGGCCGAGTCGCTCGCCGCGCTCGACCGCGCGAAGACCGCGTTCTTCTCGAACGTCAGCCACGAGTTCCGGACCCCGCTGACCCTGATGCTGGGCCCGCTCGACGACCTGCTCGCCGCGGACCCGGACGCGTTCGACCCGGCCGCCGTCCGCGCCGCGCTCGACGTCGTCTCCCGGAACGGCCAGCGCCTGCTGCGCCTGGTCAACGCCCTGCTCGAGTTCTCGCGGATCGAGGCCGGTCGGGCGCAGGCATCGTTCGAGCCGGTCGACCTCGCCGCGCTCACCGCCGACCTCGCCAGCGGGTTCCGGTCGGCGATCGACCGCGCCGGGATGACCTTGACCGTCGACTGCCCCCCGCTCGGGGGCCCGGTGTGGGTCGATCCGGAGCTGTGGGAGCGGATCGTGCTCAACCTGCTGTCGAACGCGTTCAAGTACACGCTCGCCGGCGGGATCCACGTGTCGCTCCGGGCGATCGACGGGGCGGCCGCGCTCACGGTGACCGATACGGGGATCGGGATCCCCGCCGACGAGCTCCCGAAGGTGTTCGACCGGTTCCACCGCGTGGGCGGGGCCACCGGCCGGACCCACGAGGGCACCGGGATCGGGCTCGCGCTGGTCCGCGAGCTGACCCGGCTCCACGGCGGCGCGGTCACCGTCGCGAGCGAGGTCGGGGTCGGCAGCGCGTTCACCGTGACGATCCCGCGGACGGAGCGGCCGGCGTCGGCGGTCGGGGTCGCCCCTCGGGACGCCTCGCGGGCGGCGCGCCCGTTCGTCGAGGAGGCGCTCCGGTGGCTCCCGGAGCCGATCGCTGCGACGCCGGCGCCGGCGGGGTCGCGCGGGCGGATCGTGCTCGCCGACGACAACGCCGACCTGCGCGAGTACGTCCGCCGCCTGCTCGCCCCCGCGCACGAGGTGGTGGCGGTGACCGACGGGCGGGAGGCGCTGGCCGCGATCCGCGCCGCGCCGCCGGACCTCGTGGTGACCGACGTGATGATGCCGAACCTCGACGGGTTCGGGCTGGTGGCCGCGATCCGGGCGGATCCGGCGACCCGCGCGCTGCCGGTGATCGTGCTGTCGGCGCGGGCGGGCGAGGAGGCGCGGATCGAGGGGCTCGCGTCCGGGGCCGACGACTACCTGGTCAAGCCGTTCTCGGCCCGGGACCTGCTCGCGCGGGTGGCCGCCCAGCTGTCGATGGCGAAGGTCCGCGGGTCGGCCCTGGCGGAGGAGAGCCAGCTCCGGACCGAGGCCGAGCTGCTGGCCGAGATCGCGCTGACCTTGAACGCCGAGCTCGATCCGGACACGCTGATTGACGAGATGACGTCCGCCGGGACCCGCCTGACCGGGGCCGCGTACGGCGCGTTCTTCCACGACCTCGCCGACGACCGGGGCGGGTCGTCGACGCTCGCCGGGGGCGAGGTGGTCCGGTGCGCGGACGTGCGCCTGCCGCCGACGTTCGGCCGCGTGCCGCCACACCACGGGCGGCCCCCCGACGACGTCCCGGTGGTGAGCTACCTCGCGGCCGGTGGTGTCGCGGAGCGGCGAGGTGCTCGGCGGGCTGTTCTTCGGCCACCCCGAGGTCGGTGTGTTCACCGCCCGGTCGGAGGCGCTGGCGCTCGGGCTCGCCGCCCAGGCCGCGGTCGCGCTCGACAACGCCCGGCTGTACGCCCGGGCCCAGGCGTCGGAGCAGCGGTACCGGCAGCTCGTCGCGTCGCTGCCCGCGGCGGTCCACACGACCGACGCCGACGGGCGGATCGCGCTGTTCAACGACGCCGCGGTCGAGCTGTGGGGCCGCGCGCCGACCGACGCCGACCGGTGGTGCGCCTCGCTCCGGATGTACGCCCCGACCGGGGACCCGATCCCGGCCGATCGATCGCCGCTGGCCCGAGCGGTCCGCGCCCGCGAGCAGGCGCCGATCGCGGAGGTGGTGATCGAGCGGCCGAACGGCACGCGCCGGCACGTGATCGCCCACCCGCAGGTCACCGTCGACGCCGACGGCGAGGTGATCGGCGGCGTGGTGATGCTGGTCGACATCACCGATCGCAAGCGCGACGAGGCCGAGCTCGCCGCGACGCGCGACAGCCTCGCGGTCCAGGTCGAGGCGCTGACCCAGCTCCACGCGCTCGGGATGAACCTGTCGGGCGCGTACGAGACCGAGCCGGCCCTGCGGGCGGTCCTGCGGACCCTGGTGGACGTCCACCCCGGCGACTCCGGGCTGGTCGCGCTGTTCGACCCGGCGACCGGTGCGCCGTCGACCCGGGCGAGCGTCGGGCTGCCGTTGGTCCACGCCGAGCGGTTGGGGGCGACGGTGGCGCCGCTCGCGCGGGACGGGCGGGTGGTGGCGCCGGACGTCGCGGGGGATCCGCGGTTCGACGGGCTCGGCGACGCGGCCCAGGCGGCCGGGGTCCACGGGATCCACGCGACCCCGATCCGGACCCGCGCCGGGGAGGTCGTGGGGGTGCTGTCGGTCCAGTTCCGCGCGCCCCGCCGCCCGACGCCGCTCGAGATGCAGCTCGCCGACCTGTGCGTCCGTCACGCCGCCGAGGCGATCGACGCGGTGCGGGCCCAACAGGCGCTGCGCGACAGCGAGGAGCGGTTCCGCGAGATGGCGGACCACGCCCCGGTCGTGGTGTGGGTCACCGACGAGCACGGCACTGCCACGTTCCTGTCGCGGTCGTGGACGCGCCTCACCGGGCAGCGCCAGGAGGACGGCCTCGGCCACGGCTGGTTCGGCGCGGTCCACCCCGACGATCGGCCGGCGGTGCGGTCGGCGTTCGCGGCGGCGATCGAGCAGCAGGTCGCGTTCCGCCACGAGTACCGGATCCGGCACGCCGACCGGACCTGGGGGTGGGCGATCGACGCCGCTTCCCCGCGGATCTCCGCCGACGGTCGGTTCCTCGGGCACATCGGGTCGGTGATCGACGTGACCGAGGAGAAGCGCAAGGAGCAGGCGCTGGCCCGGAGCGAGCGGCTGTACCGCGCGATCGGCGAGTCGAACGACTTCGGGGTGTGGGTGTGCGACCCGAGCGGACGGAACGTGTACGCGAGCGACTCGTACCTCGCGCTGGTCGGGCTGACCCAGGCCGAGGCCGCCGGGCTCGGGTGGACCGCGGTGGTCCACCCCGACGACGTCGACGCGACCCTCGGGTCGTGGCTCGGGTGCATCCGGTCCGGCCTGCCGTGGGACGACGAGCACCGGGTCCGCGGCGTCGACGGAGCGTGGCACCCGATCCTGGCCCGCGGGGTGCCGGTCCGCGACGACACCGGCGCGATCACCGGCTGGGCGGGGATCCACCTCGACATCGCCCGGCTCAAGCAGGTGGAGACCGAGCTCCGCGACGCCGACCAGCGGAAGAACGAGTTCCTCGCCACCCTCGCCCACGAGCTGCGGAACCCGCTCGCGCCGCTCCGGAACGGCCTCGAGATCCTCAGGGTCGCCGGGGAGGACCGGGCGGTGGTCGAGCGGTCCCGCGCGATGATGGAGCGCCAGCTCCGGCACATGGTCCGGCTGATCGACGATCTGCTCGACCTGTCGCGGATCACCCAGGGGAAGTTCGAGCTCCGCCGGGAGCGGATCGCGCTCGCCGACGTGGTGGCGGCCGCGGTCGAGACGTCCCGGTCGGCGCTCGACGCCGGCGGCCACACGTTCACGCTGGAGGCCCCGCGCGGGTCGGTGTGGGTGTCGGCCGACCTGACCCGCCTGTCGCAGGTGTTCGCGAACCTGCTGAACAACGCGGCGCGCTACACCCCGCGCGGCGGGCGGATCGGGCTGTCGACGACGGTCGACCCGGACGGCGGCGGCGTGACGGTGACCGTGCGCGACACCGGGGTCGGGATCCCGCCAGACAGCCTGTCGCGGGTGTTCGAGATGTTCACCCAGCTCGATCGGAGCCTCGAGCGGGCGCAGTCCGGGCTCGGGATCGGCCTGTCGATCGCCCTGCGGCTGGTCGAGATGCACGACGGCGCGATCCACGCCCACAGCGACGGACCCGGACACGGCAGCCGGTTCGTGGTCCGCCTGCCGACGGTCGAGGCCCCGGCCGAGGCGCCGGCGCCCGGGCTCCCCGCCGAGGTCCGCGGGCTGCGGATCCTGGTCGCCGACGACAACGTGGACGCGGCGTCGAGCCTGTCGATGCTGTTCGAGCTCGGCGGCAACGAGGTCCGGGCGGTGCACGACGGGCTCGCCGCGGTCGAGGCGAGCCGAACGTTCCAGCCGGACGTGGTGCTGCTGGACATCGGGATGCCGCGGCTGAACGGCTACGACGCGTGCGCGCGGATCCGGGCCCTGCCAGAGATGCGCGACCGGCTGATCGTCGCCCTGACCGGCTGGGGCCAGGAGGACGATCAGCGGCGGTCGCGGGAGGCGGGGTTCGACCACCACCTGGTCCAGCCGGTCGACGCCGAGGTGATCGAGGCGCTGATCGCCCGGCGACGGGCTGGCGGGTAGCAGCCCGCGCGGTCGAGGCTGCCCGGCGCGGCGGCCGGC
>JBEBJW010000552.1:0-5444 GCA_040079715.1 Myxococcota bacterium
GGTCGCAGAACCACACCTCGACGTCCGGATCGTCCGCCAGCCACCGGAGGCCGGCCTCGACCGCGAGCCGGGTCTTGCCGATCCCGGCGGTCCCCCGGATCGTCACCAGCCGCTCGGTCGAGGCGAGCAGACGATCGAGCTCGGGCCGCGGCTCGAACGGGGTCGACGGGTCGCGCAGCTCCGTTCGGACCCGCGGCGGACCGACGTCGAGGCGGAGCCCACGGCCGCGCACGGTGACAAGCCACGTCCCGTCGGGATCGTCGAGCCGGACCCGCAGCCGTCGGATCAGCGCGTCGAGGCTGGCGTCGTGGCTCCCGCGACCCCACCCGGCGGCGATCACCGCCTCGCGCGGAACCGTCTGGCCGGCCGCCGCGACCAGCACCCCGAGGACGTCGACTTCGAGCTTCGACAGCGCCACCGCGGAGCTGTCCGGGCGGTCGAACCGACCACGCGCGAGATCGAGCACCCCGCCGGGCAGTGGGACCTGTCGCGTCGGCAGGACCGCGGAGGCCGTCCCTGGGTCCGGAGCGTCGGTGGGCCCGTGCACCGGGTCGCCTCCGCGGACGAACCGGTACCCGTGGCCATGCGCGGTCAGGAGGTGGTTCGGGACGGCGGGCTCGCCGAGCTTCGCGCGGAGGCGGAACACGGTGTAGTCGACCGCCCGCGAGCTGGTGGTCGCCGCGTGGCCCCACACCGCGCGGAGGAGCTCGTCGCGCGACACGTCTTCGCCCTCGCGGGCCACCAGGTACGCGAGCAGCTTGCCCTCGAGCGTCGTCAACGCGACCGTGGACCCGTCGCGGACGACCCGGCGCCGTCCGAGGTCCACCACGCAGCTCGGCAGGACCAACGTGCCGTGTTCGTCGACGGCCATCCCGACGTCGTACCACGCCGCGCGGGTCGGGGCCGGGTGTGGCATGGTGCGCTGCTGGCCGGAGGACCGATGTTGTGGCTGATCGGATGCACGACCGCCAACGATCCGGGTTCCAACCCATCCCCGACCGACCCACCGTCGACGGGCTCGACCGTCAGCCCATCCGACCCGACGACCGGGTCCACGCCGACCCCGACCACCACCACCGACCCGACCGACCCGACCGACCCGACTGCGTGGCCGGCCGGGCCGCGCCCGTTGGACCTGAACCCGAGCTGCGATCTGCCCGTGATCCCGGCCGACGCGGTCGACGTGACCGAGCACGGCGCGATCCCCGACGACGGCGTCCCGGACACCGCTGCGTTCACCGACGCGATCGCGGCGGCGGGCGTCGGCGGCACGATCGTCGTCCCGGCGGGTCGGTTCGAGCTCGACACCGCGTTCGTCCCGTGGTCCGGCCACTACGCGTTCGCCCTGCTCGACGGCCAGACGCTGTCGCTCGACCCGGACGCGGTCCTCACCGCGGTGCCGAACGCCCTCCCCGGCTCGGCGATGATCTACGTCGACACCGTGCGTGACGTGACGATCGCCGGGGGCACCCTCCTCGGCGACCGCGACGACCACCTCGGCACCGACGGCGAGTGGGGGATGGGGATCGCCGCGTACGGCGCTGGGAACCTCTCGATCCGAAGGGTACGCGCCGAAGGATTCTGGGGGGATGGGTTCTACGTCGGCGCTTCGTACTACGGCGTGCTGTCGGTCGACGTCACCGTCTGCGGGGTCGAGGCGGTGCGCAACCGGCGCCAGGGCCTGTCGGTGACCGCGGTCGACGGGATGGTGATCGAAGACAGCGTGTTCTCCGACACCGAAGGCACGCTCCCCGAGGGCGGGATCGACCTCGAGCCGGACAACGACACCGAGCTCGTGAAGGACGTGGTGATCCGCCACGACGGGTTCACCGGGAACCGGACCGGCATCTACCTGACCGCGCTGTCCGGGGTGGTCCAGGGGCCGGTGGACTGTGTCGTCGAGGACAATCTGATCGAAGACAGCCGATCGGACGGGCTGTCGCTGACCCGTGGGACGGGCAACGTGGTCCAGCGGAACGTCGTCCGGCGGAGCGGTGACAACGGGCTGTTGCTGAAGTGGTCCGAGCCGTTCGTGGTCACCGACAACACGATCGAGGACTCCGCGGTGCGCGGGATGGAGATCGAGGCGGCCGAGGAGTGGGAGCTCGGGGAGCCCAGCGCCCACACGGTGACCGCGAACCGGATCGTCCGCTCCGGGGCGTACGGGGTCGCGATCCTGTGGACCCACGACGTCGCGTTCACCGACAACGCGATCGCCGACAGCGGCGACGCCGGCCTGCTCCTGCTCGTCGCCGACCGGACCGGGGTCGAGCGGAACGCGATCGACGGCAGCGGCGGCGAAGGCCAGATCGAGCTCGACGCGTCCTCCGACGCCACCGTGCGCGACAACGTCGTGACCCTCGGCGCGGGCGACGCGGCGTACGGGATCTGGCTCCACGGCTCGCCGACCCGGGACAACCTCGTCGAAGACAACGTGCTGACCGGCGGGTACACCGACGAGGCGATCCGAGACGACGGCCAGCGGACCCAGATCACCGGCAACACCACCCGGACCGCTGGACTGCGGGTCGGCCGGCGGTGATGATGCGGCGGTGGTCGCCGCCGTGCTCGAGCTGCTCCGGTCCCCCGCCCTCACGTTGTGGGGCGTCGACGTGGCGTGGAGCGAGGTCGCCGGCGACCTGACCGGCGCCGCGTGCGTGTGGCTGGTCGCGCGCCAGCACGTCGCGAACTGGCCGCTCGGGCTGGCGAACAACCTGTTCTGGGCGCTGTTGTTCGTCGACGCCAAGCTGTACGGCGACGCGGTGCTCCAGGGCGTGTTCTTCGCGCTCGGGGTGTACGGGTGGTGGCTGTGGGTCCGCGGCGACGGCGGGGGCGAGCCCCTGCGGGTCCGCGGGACCGCCGCGCGGGAGTGGGGGGTGCTGGCGACCGCCACTGCGCTCTCGACGGTGCTGGCGCACCACTGGCTCGACCGGTGGACCGACTCCCCCGTGCCGCTGTGGGACGCGACCGTGCTGACGTTGTCGCTGCTCGCCACCTGGGGCCAGGCCAACAAGCGGATCGAGTCGTGGTGGGTGTGGATCGCGGTCGACGTGATCAGCGTCCCGCTGTACGTGTCGCGAGGCCTGTACCCGACCGCCGCGCTGTACGTGGTGTTCGGCGCGCTGTGCGTGGTCGGGCTGCGGGACTGGAGCCGCGCCCGGGCGGCCGAGGTGCCGGCGTGAGCGCCGCGCACGGGCTGGTGATCGGCAAGTTCTACCCACCGCACGCCGGGCACCACCTGCTGGTGCACGCGGCGGCGTCGGCGTGCGATCGGCTGACGGTGGTGGTGATGGCCGCATCGGTCGAGTCGATCCCGCTTGCGGTGCGGGTCGGGTGGATGCGGGAGGTCCACGCCGACGAGCCGAACGTCACCGTCACCGGGATCGTCGACGACGTGGAGATCGATCTGCACAGCGACGCCGTGTGGCAGGCCCACGTCGACCTGATGCGCCGCGCGGCTCGCGGGGTGAGCGATGCGCCGGTGGACGCGGTGTTCACCTCGGAGGGGTACGGCGCCGAGCTCGGGCGGCGGCTCGGGGCGCGACACGTCGCGATCGACCCGGATCGGACGCTGGTCCCGGTGTCGGCGACCGCGGTCCGGGCGGACCCGATCGGCCAGTGGCACCAGCTCGCGCCGTGCGTCAAGGCGGGGCTGGCGCGGCGGGTGGTGCTGGTCGGGGCCGAGTCGACCGGCAAGACCACCCTCGCCCGGGCGCTGGCCGAGCGGCTCGCGGGGCGCGGCGACGCGTGGGCCGACACCCGGTGGGTCCCCGAGTACGGCCGGGACTACACGATCCGGGCGGTGGCGCGGGCGCGGGTGGTGTTCGTCGAGCGACCGGGCGGGCAGGCGCAGTTCAGCGCGGCGTTGAAGGTCGGCGCGCCGAGCGGACCGGCCGGCGACCGGGCGCTCGACGACCGGATCCGGGAGCTGGTGGTGGCGGTGGTGAACGAGCCCGGCGCGGCCCTCGACGTGCCGTCGCTCGCCCGGCGGCTGGGGATGAGCCCGCGGCACTTCGCCCGGGTGTTCCGCGACCGGACCGGGGAGACGCCGGCGGCGTTCGTCGCCCGGGCGCGGGTGGAGGCGGCCCAGCGGGCGCTGGCGGACACCGGCGCGAGCCTCGCGACGATCGCGGCCGACTGCGGGTTCGGGACCGAGGCCACCCTCAGGCGGACGTTCGCGCGGGTGCTGGGGGTGTCGCCGAGCGCGTGGCGGGCTCGGTTCTCGCCGGCCGGCGCGAGAAGTGACCAGAACAGGTCCGTCACGAGCAGGTCCACGCGGTAGCCGGTCTCGAGCACCCGGTCCCGGTACCGGATCGGCATCTCGACCTGTCGCCGCACCTCCAGCCCCCGCTCTCTCAGCTCGTGCTCCAGGCACAGCTCGTAAGCGGACTCGAGCAGCCCAGCGCCGAGCCTCGTGTGCACTTCGAACGCCGCGCTCAGGATCTGCGCCGTCAGCGCATCGGGCTCCGACATCGCCCCTCCCTCCTCGACCTACCGCGTCGGCGCCGCGTGCGATCGTTCTCCCGCTTGGATTTCCGCCCTCGCGGTAGACCTTCGGCGACCCCGTCCCCGAGCTGTGGTACCGCCCACGGACCGTGCAGCCCGGGTCCATCGCTTCGATGCACGCGAAGTGCGTGGTGGTGGACGAGGTGAGGGCGTTGGTGGGCTCGGCGAACTTCACCGACCGCGGGCAGCAGCGGAATGTCGAGGTGGGCGTGCTGGTGGACCCGGCGTTCGGGCGACGGCTGGCACACCAGTGGAACGCCCTCGCGACCGCGTCCGCCGCTCGAGCTCGACCGACCCGCGGCCCGACGGGACGCCACCTGGCGCTCCGCGGCACCGGAGCTCTCGCGGATCCCCAAAACCGACCTCGAGCGGCGCGGCATCACCGATCGTCGGGGCCTCGGACCGACATACGGGGGGTTCGTCGCCACGCACCACGGAGGAACCATGGCCCGTACGTTCGAAGTCGCCGTGCTCGTCGGCAGCCTGCGGCAGGCGTCGATCAGCCGCCAGATCGCGCACGCGCTCGTCGCGTCGCTCCCGCCGTCGCTGCATTGCCGGTTCGTCGAGATCCGGGATCTGCCGCTGTACGACGAGGACCTCGAAGCCGACGAGCCTCGGCCCTGGAGGCGCTTCCGCGACGAGATCGCGTCGGCCGACGCCGTGCTGTTCGTCACCCCCGAGTACAACCGCTCGGTGCCGGGGGCGCTGAAGAACGCGCTCGACGTGGGGTCCCGGCCGGGCGGGAAGAGCGTGTGGAGCCGGAGACCCGCGGGGATCGCCAGCGTCACGCCGTACCAGCTCGGTGGGTTCGGCGCGAACCACGCGCTGCGTCAGGCGCTGGTGTTCCTCGATGTCGAACGCCGGAGCGCTGCTCGACGCGGACGGGGCGCCGAACACCGGGGCGGCCCGCGAGCTCCTGACGGCGTTCGGGGTCGCGT
>JBEBJW010000553.1:0-5439 GCA_040079715.1 Myxococcota bacterium
TCGGAGTGTCGGGGCCCCGCCGGAAATCTCGTACCGCCCGGGCCCGACGCACGCTCGGACCGGGAGGGACGCAGGCATGAACACGGAGGGCGTGGTGAAGGTGCTGCTCGTCGAGCCGGATCCCGCGCTCGTGGCCCGGATCGCGGGCGGCCTCGCGATCGACGCCATCCCGGTCGAGACGGTGCCGTCCGCGTTCGCCGCCCGCGCCGTGGTGGCGGTCCACGCGTGGGACATCGTGTTGATCGGGGCACGCCTGTCGGACGGCTCCGGGCTCGCGCTGTGCGCCGAGCTGCGGGACCTGCCGTGCCGGCGGGTCGTGCTCGCCGAGACCGCGTCGGAGGCCGACCGGGTCGCGGCGTTCGAGGCCGGCGCCGACGACGTCGTCCCGAAGACCTCCCTGTCGGTGCGCGAGCTGTCGCTCCGGGTCCGGGCGATCGGGCGGCGCCCCCCGTCGATCGCGCCGGCCCCCGGGGCGGGGAACCTCGTCGCCGGGCCGCTGGTCGTCGACGCCGAGGGCCGCGAGGTCCGGGTCGACGGGCGGGTGGTCCGGGTGTCGGCGGTCGAGCTCGCGCTGCTCACCGTGCTCCTGTCGCGCCCGAACCGGGTGATCGACCGGTCGACCCTCGCCCTCCGGGTCTGGAACGGGGAGGAGGTCCAGGACCGGACGGTCGACAGCGCGGTCAAGCGCCTCCGCGCGCGCCTCGGGGCGGTGGGAGACCGGATCGAGACCGTCCGCGGGTTCGGGTACCGCCTGCGGGCGTGAGCTCGCCCCCGCATCGGTGGCCCACGGGATGCGGGTCACGGTCGACCACGTCGAAGCCGACAATCATCGTCCATTCCCCCTCGCCCCCGCATCGGGGGAGAGGGCCGGGGTGAGGGGGAGGATCGGCGCCCACCTGGGAGCCCATTCGACCTTCGGGTGCACGAGCTGTCCCCGCTCGAACGGAGGTGGATCCGCAGGTCGGCCGCGCCACGCGGAGCGCCAGGTGGCGTCCCGTGCACCCGCCTGATGCGGATCATGGTCGACCGCGTCGAAGCTCGACAAACTTCCGTTGATTCCCCCCTCGGGGTGTGCCTTCGATCTTCGGGATGCGGATCATGGTCGACCGCGTCGAAGCTCGACAATCATCCGTTGATTCCTCGCCCCCGCATCGGGGAGAGCGCCTACCTCCGCACTGGGTGTGCGTTCGATCTTCGGGATGCGGATCATGGTCGACCGCGTCGAAGCTCGACAATCATCCGTCGATTCCCCCTCGCCCCCGCATCGGGGGAGAGGGCCGGGGTGAGGGGGAGGATCGGCGCCTACCTCCCGCACTTCGCAGCACATCCGATCTCGGCCGGGGGAGCGACCGGGCCCCCCGCGGCCTCCATCCATGGCCCGAGCCGTCGGTCGCGCGGGGAATCGGGCGATCCCCTCCCCGCTGGTGACGGTTGTGTGTCATACTCGCGCAATGCGGGTGACGACACTGGTCCTGTGCGCGGTCGGATGTGACGGTCCGGTGTCGGACGCCGTGGCGTTCGAGGTCCGGGTCGCGAACCTCGGCGTCGGCGAGGTCGTCGCGTACGACGGGGTCACCGGGGTGTTCGACCGGGTGGTGGTCGACCGGGCGTCGATCGGGTCGGACGCGTTCGCCCCGTCCGCCCTCGCGGGCACCGCCGACGACTGGGCGGTCGCCGACTTCGCGTCCGGTGACGTGTGGTCGTTCGATCGCGACGGCGTCAGCACCGGCGCGTACCGGAACGGGGCAGACCCGGTGCGGCTCGAGGAGCCGTGCTCGCTCGTCCGCGACGGTGACACCCTGCTGGCGCTCGGCAACGACTCGCGGAACGTGGTCGTGCTCGGACCTCGGATCGACGACCGAACGGAGCTCGGCGCCGACCAGCCGATCCGATCGGGGCACGGGGTGGACCTCGCGCCGGACGGCACGGTCGTCGTGGGCACGTCACCGGTGTTCCCGGGCGACGGGCTGATCCAGGTCCGCGACCCCGCCACCGGCGACCCGATCCGGGCGTTCGCGCCGTACCCGGAGCTCCAGGAGGCCACGGACGTCACGGTGGTCGACGACGGGATCGTGGTCACCGACTGGTTCGCGGGCCGCCTGGTCGCGTACACCCTCGACGGGATCGAGGTCGGGGAGCTCGCCTCCGGTCTCGACGGGCCGGTGGCCACCGCGGTCGCGCCGACGGGGGAGCTGTACGTGCTGACCGCGGACGCGATCGTCGCGGTGGATCCCACCGGAGCTCCGGATTCCACACCGGAGGTCCGGGTGCCGGGGCTCGGCCGGTGGGTGTGGGCGCGAGACCTCGCGGTGTTCTGAGCGGCTGTCCGGTCGAGACAGAGGCGGACGGAACGGGCTTGGCTGCGGTCCGGCCAGGGATGCGAGTCCGAGTGTCAGTCGGATCCGCGCCCTGGACACACGCTCCAACCTGCGGTACGAGATTGACTCCAAGCGCCACGACCCCACCCTCACCACGGACGACGCGATGGCTCAGGCGGGCGAACGAGGCGTGAGGTGACGGCCGGCGTCCGCTGCGCGCCGCTCGGGTGGCGGGCGTTCGTCCACGAGGGACCCTGCCCGACGTGTCGGATCCCCCGCCCCCGCTCGACTGGCCGCGCGACTGGAGCGCCGAGCCGTGGGGCGACGGACTCCCATCGACCGTGTTCGTCCCCGGCTCCACCGGCGCGATGATCTCGTCCGCTCCCGCGCTCGCGGCGTTCGACGCGGTCCAAGGTCGCCGCGCCACCACGGACCGCTCGCGACTGATGCAGGACGCTTCCGTGCAGCAGGCCCTGGGCGGGGGCGTGTGCTCGACCTGCGAGTGCACGACCCCGGCGGATCCGCTCGGCACGGCGCTGACCGACGCGAGCATCGGAGCGATCGGACCGATTGGCGGGTTCGGCGGAGGGGGCGGCACGGCCGGGGCGAAGCTCAGCGCCGCCCCGGGCGACGACGGCCGCACCGACCCCGAGGAGGAGGCGGCGGTCCAGGCGCTGAACGACTTCCTGTCGTCCGGTCTGCCAGAGGAGGCCGAGTTCCACGACTGGACGGTCGAGCTCCAGGACCTCCTGGACGACGTGGCCCCGAACCCGCCGTGCGAGCGGTTCGAGCCGCCCGTGGACAGCGGCACGTGCACCCTGCGGGGCACCTCCGAGACGTGCTCCGAGCCGTGCCTCGGGCCGGTCGGGGTCTGCGACGTGGCGACGCTGCCGTGCGGGGACGTCGAAGGGCTGTACGAGCTCGACGTCCAGGACATCGACACCTCGACCTTCGACACCGACTGGCTCAGGATGGTGAAGTACGCCTGGGCCGTGCTGTACGAGAACGTCGACCTCGTGGAGTGGGTCGCGTGCAGGATCTACGGTGAACAGGCCGTGGCCGGTCCGGCGACCACCGACTACGTGCTGGGGGCCCTGCTGGTCCCGGACCCCCTGTGGGTCGCCCTGGGGTCGGCGTGGTTCGGTCGCCGGACCAGCCTCGCGCAGTGCCTGAGCGAGAAGATCCGCGGGATGGAGCCCGACATCACCATCCGGTTCCTGTCCCACATCTCGTCCAACGGGGCCGCTTCACTCGCGTTCGGTCGCGACGGGTTCCTCACGACCGGGCGGGCGATCCGGATCGGGTGGTGCGGGTACGCGTGGAGCATGCTGTACGACGCGAAGTTCAAGGCGGCAGCGGCCCAACCCGCCGAGCGGTTCTGCATCGTGGTGGACCTCGCGGCGTCCCTCCTGCACGAGCTGGTGCACACCTGCAATGGAACGAACGAGGGCCTCGACCTGGGATCTGACGGCGACGATCCACGAGAGTGCACGACGACGTACCTGACGGAGAATGCCTTCCGGTGGGCCATGTCCCGTCGATACCCATGCCTCGCCGATACTGCGAACTGCGGATTCTACACCGACAACCGGATGTGGGTGTCGGACTCGACCACCTACCCCGGCAATCCTCCGTGGGTCATCTACACCAACCCGGGTGCCACATGTTGATGTCATTGCTCCTGGCGTGTGGGCCGGTGGACTGCGCCGACACCATCGAACCATATTGCACTCGAGGCGGCTCTGGCGCACCCTGGTGCGTTCCGCTCCCACCCGACATCGGCCCCGGCGACATCTACAAGCTGTACGGCACCATCTCGGAGTGCGGCGGGTTCATCCGGGTCACCATCATCGGCAAGGACAGCGTCACGCTCGAGTTCTACGACGCCGAGACGCGCGCGTTCGTCTCGGCCGCGTCGCTCGGACCACCTGACGGGAATCGATGTGAGCTCGGGTGGTACACCTACGGTGAGGTCCCCGTCGACTGCCTCGAGATCACTTACTACGACCCCCGGACTCGTCCGGATGAACAACGTCACGCGCGCGCTGCGCCCAGACCTTCGGCTCCGCCGCGCGGCGCTGCGCCCACGGTCGATGCGAGCTCGAGGGGTTCACCGCCGGAGAGGTCCCGTCGACTGCCTCGAGGTCACGTTCTACGAACCCCCGGAGTCTTCGCCATGAACCCATCGCCGCTCGCCGCCCTCGTGCTCGCCCTCGCCGCGTGCACCGCGGACCCGCCCGTCGACGAGACCGGGTCCCCCACGACGTCGATCCCCGCGGACCCCCTGCCCGCGGCGCTCGGCGGCTGCACCGCCACCGGAGCCGAGGTCGACGCCGACCTCGGGCCGCTGTCGACCCGGATCCACCAGTACGACGACACCGGCGACCCCGTGCTGGCCACCGCCGACTACCTCGACGACGCGACGTTCTACGACTGGACCATCGCCTCCACGTTCGGGCTCCCCCACCAGACCGCCACCTCCGTCGTGACCTACACCCGCGCCACCGGGTGGACCTCGACCTACACCTGGGACGGCGACCACCTCGTCCGGGTCGAGACCGACGCCGCCTCCGACGGCACGGTCGACGAGGTCGAGTCGTGGACGTTCGACGGCGACCACGAGGCGCACACCGAGTGGGACGGCGACGCGGACGGCGTGGCCGACGACACCATGGACCTCACCTGGGCCGAGGAGGACGGCGGCTGGCGGGTCACCGGCGCCGGCACCGACGCCGATGGCACCTACACCACCGACGAGTGGCGCGACGCCGAGCTCCGAACGATGACGTACCGCTACGCGCACCAGTCCGGGCTGTCGGTCGCGTGGGAGGTCGCGGCGTTCTCGTCGATCGGCGCCACCGGGAGCTACACGTCCGAGACGCGGCAGGACGGCGCGCTGATCGAGGAGACCGCGAAGACGCGGACCTTCGACGCGGAGGGCCGGGAGTCGTCGGAGGTGTACACCAAGACCGGGTACGCGAACGACGTCGAGACGGGGACGTTCACCCGGACGATCGACACCACCTACGACTGCCCGGGCTGACGCCGCGCCGCCGGAGCCGCCCGCGCCCCGCGCCGACCGCGCCCGCGGCCCGAGGCGACCCCCGCGCAACCCCGCGTC
>JBEBJW010000554.1:0-5438 GCA_040079715.1 Myxococcota bacterium
CTCGTGCCGGGGTCGCCGTTCCTGCGGGAGCTGACGGCCCCGATCCCGCCGTCGGTGACCGCGGCGACGTTCGGGCTCGCGGGCGATCTCGTGGTGCCCGCGTCCCGCGCGACGCTCCCCGGGGTCCCCCACCGGACGATCCCGGGCCCCGGCGGCCCGTGGGTCCACCAGTGGCTGGTGTTCTCGACCCCGATGGCGGCGGCGGTGGTCGACGCGTTGAGCTGACGGTCACGGCCCGTCGAACGGCCGCCAGTCGCCGTCGACCAGCCGCTCATGCGGGCGGAACTCGGCCTTGTACGACAGGTGCCGGCAGTCGTCGACGTACAGCCCGAGGTACAGCCACGACCGACCGGTCCGGCGGCACAGCTCGATCTCCTGCAGCACCGAGAACACCCCCGGCGACAGATCGGCCTTGTCCGGGTCGAAGTAGAAGTACACCGAGCTCGCCCCGCGCCGCCCGAGGTCGATGATCCCCACGCCGACGAGCTCGCCGTCGTACCAGTAGGTCATCTCCGCGGTCAGCATGCAGCTCTGGACGAGCCAGCTCGCGTACCCGAGCGGCGTCATCTCGGCGTCGTCGTCGCCGGTCAGCCCGCGCTCCCGCTTGTGTCGGTTGAACAGCGCGAGCTTCTCCCGGGTGGTGGTCGGCGGGCCGAGGTCGACCCGACCCCGCTCCTCCCACTTCCGCAGCACCCGCCGCTGGGTCCGCGACGGGGTGAACGCGTCGACCGGGATCCGGATCCCCTCGCACGCCCGGCAGCTCGGACAGGTGGTCCGGTACAGGCAGGTGCCGACCCGCCGCTCGGCGTTCCCGAGCCGGGCGTCGGTCTCGTCGAGGGTCAACCGCCGGAGCTGCCGGTACAGCGGCATCCGCGCCACCTGCCCCGGCAGGTACGGACACCCCTGCAAACCGTCGTACACGAGCTTCTGAGTCATCGACCGACTCAGTATCGACGCCCGCGCCCCTACGGGAGCACGCCGACCCGGAGCGCCCCGACAGAAGCGGCGGCCGACCTGGCGAAACACGGAGGATCGACGTTGTCGCAGTCCTCGTCGTTCCCGTTGTTGCAGATCTCGACGTTGCCCGGGAACCGGGTGGGATCGGTGTTGTCGCAGTCGTTCCCGTAGAACGTGGGGACCCACCCGTCGTTCGGCGCGGTGCAGGTCGCCGGGCTCTGAGCGCCGGCGCCGACGCCGTCCTCGTCTGCGTCGAACACCCACGGCCCGTCGACCAGGCTCTGGTCGTCGGTGTCGTCGCAGTCGAGGTCGTTGCCGACGTAGAACTCCGGCTGGCCGCACGAGTCGACCGACACCGACGCGTCGCCGAACCCGTCGGCGTCGAAGTCCGCGTACCAGGTGCCGGCGGTGCCGAGGTCGACGTCGGCGTCTGCGTCGTCGATGTCGTCGTCGCAGTCGTTGTCCTTGCCGTCGCAGATCTCGGTCTCGTCCGGGTTGATGTTCGGGTTCGCGTCGTTGCAGTCGAGGTCGTCGTTCGCGTAGCCGTTCGGGCGGGCGCACGCCTGGACCGACACGTCCGGGTCGCCGAACGTGTCGTTGTCGTCGTCGAGGTAGTAGGTGGTCGAGAACGCCGGATCGAGCGAGTCGTCTGCGTCGTCGATCAGGTCGTCGCAGTCGTTGTCCTCGTCGTCGCACACCTCGTTGCCGAGCGGCGAGACGAACGCGTTCGTGTCGTCGCAGTCGCGGCCGGCGGCGAGCAGGACCCAGTCGCCGCCGCCCGGCGGGTCGCAGCCCGGATCCGACGCCGCCCCGGCGCCGAACCCGTCGCCGTCGTCGTCGCGGAGCCACTCGGCCGGGAGGCCCAGCAGCGGCTCCTCGTCGTCGCAGTCGTCGGTGTTGTCGACGTAGAACCACGGCTGGAAGCAGGCGAGCGTGGTCACGTCCGGGTCGCCGAACCCGTCGTTGTCGTAGTCGGCGTGCCAGGTGCTCTGGGTGCCCACGTCGATGTCGCTGTCCGAGTCGTCGATCAGCTGGTCACAGTCGTCGTCGATGTGGTTGCAGACCTCGGGGATCGACGGGTTGACCTGCTTCGACGCGTCGTCGCAGTCGTCGGCGTTCGGGACCCAGTCCGGCCCGGGGGCCGCGCACTGGATCGCGACCTCGGCATCGCCGCCGTAGGTGTCGCCGTCGACGTCGCGGTACCAGGTCGGCGCGGTCGCCACGTCGAGGGTGAAGTCCTCGTCGTCGTTCAGCAGGTCGCAGTCGTTGTCGATGTCGTTGTCGCAGACTTCCGTGGCGGCCGGGTTGATCCCGGCGTTCGCGTCGTCGCAGTCGTCCTGGTTGTCGACGTACCCGGCCGGGGCCCCGCAGCTCACCACGCTCTGGTCGAGGTCCGGGCTGCCGAACGTGTCGCCGTCGCCGTCGATGAAGAACGTGATCGACCGCAGCCCCTCGTCGGACTCGGTGTCACAGTCGTTGTCGAGCCCGTCGCACAGCTCGATCCCGCCCGGGTTCACCTCGGACCGGAAGTCGTCGCAGTCGTCGTCGTTCGACGAGAACCCGCGCGGGATCTCGCCCGACGGATCGCCCTGGTCGTCGACCGGCGGGCACACGAGCTTCTCGGTGTCGGCCGCGCCGTAGCCGTCCTTGTCGTTGTCGGCGAACACCGTGATCTTGTCGGCCTCGGAGCACTCCTCCGGATTCCCCGAACATCCGACGATCGCCCCCGCGACCACGATCCCCACGAGCATCCGCATGCGGTCCCCAAGGCTGTGCCGCGCCAACTTACCGCATGTCGAGCGTCCCCGGGAGGGACGACGGTGGGCCGGACGGCGGCGATCTTGCCCCGGCTCCGACGGCGACGTCACCGGGACCGCCCGGTTAACACACCGGGCCCGGAGGTGTCGGATGGCGCGCGGTCGGTACTTCAGCGAGTTCGAGGTCGGTCAGGTGTTCGAGAGCCCCGGTCGGACGGTGACCGAGGCCGACGTGGTGTCGTTCGCCGGCCTGTCGGGCGACTACAACCCGCTCCACGTCGACGCGGTGTTCGCCGCGAAGACCCCGTTCGGCCAGCGGGTGGCGCACGGGATGCTCGCGGCGTCGATCTCGACCGGGCTCGGCCAGCTGCTCGGGATCTTCGAGGGCACCACCCTCGCCCTGATGGCGCAGACGTTCGAGTACAAGGCGCCGGTGCTGTTCGGCGACACGATCCACCTCCGGCTGACCGTCGAGTCGGTCACCCCGTCGTCGAAGGGCGGCAAGGGCGTGGTGCTGTTCCGGAGCGACGTGGTCAAGCAGGACGACGTGGTCGCGGTCGGCGGGAGCTGGACGGTCCAGTTCCGCGACCGCGCCTGACGAGAGCGCCGCGCGCGGACCGGTTTGGGTCGTCCACCAGGTGAGCCGAGTTGGCAAGCGCGCTGGCCCGGTGCATGGAGGCAGCACACTGTGGAGGTTCGACGTGAATCAACTGCGAATCGTGGTGGCGCTCGCCGGATTGATCGGCTGTGGGACCGATCGGGCGCCCGCCTCACCGGTGACCCGGTCGCGGGCGGCGACCTGTACGCCACCGACTGCGCGACCTGTCACGCAGCCGACGGAACCGGCGGGAGCGGCCCGTCGCTGGTGGGCAAGACCGACGCGACGGCCATGGCCGACGTGATCCTCGGCGGGAACGGAGACATGCCTCCGTTCGACAACCTGTCCGACCAGGAGATCGCCGACATCATCGCGTGGATCCAGGCGCTCTGACCTATTTGACCATGGTGGTCAGATCTGGGACTCATCGTCGGCGCACGGTCGGCCGGGAGGCGAGCCGTGGCGGGGACGCCTCCGCCGGAGCATGGTGGGGGGCACACTGTGGAGGTGGACGTGAACCGGATGATGATCGGGCTCGGGCTCGCGGTGACGGTGGTCGGGTGCGGTGACGATCGGGCGACCGCGATCGCGGACCTGACCGGCGACGCCGAGGCGGGCGGCGTGCTGTACGCCCAGAACTGCGCGACCTGCCACGCGGACGACGGCTCCGGCGGCAGCGGTCCGGCGCTCGGCGGTGAAGACGACGCGGTCGAGATGGCCGACGTGATCCTGTCGGGCAGCGAGGAGATGCCGGCGTTCGACACGCTGTCCGACCAGGAGATCGCCGACATCATCGCCTGGGTCCAGGCGCTCTGAACGCGGGGTCGAGCGGACGGCCAGCGCCAGCCGCTCGATCGGCTCGCTCCGCCCTACTTGCCCGTCGCGTTGACCATCGCGGCGGTGTCCGGGGCGAGCCGGACCTCGGCGCACGGCACGCGGACCACCGCCACCGGCGCCCACACCCCGCGCATCCCGACGATCGGCAGGGGATCCGGGCCCGCCCACGACACGTCGCCGAGGTTCGTCTTGCCGATCGCGCCGGCCGGCAGCGACAGCGGCGATTCGCCGCCGGTCGTGCCGTCGACCCCTCCGGAGAAGTGGGTCGACGGTCGGTAGTAGAACGCGATGTCCTCCTCGGTCGCCTGGATCAGGAACGACAGGCCGCCGGTGTTCACCCGCCAGGTCCCCTCGCCCTCGGCCACGACCGGCACGCCCGCCGCCACCCGGTACCCGGTGCCGTCGGGGAACCGCGTCGCCACCTCGCGGGTCGTGACCCGCGGGACGAAGTCGCCGAGCGCGACGAAATACGGCGTCGGGGTGGGCTCGGCCGTCGCGCCGCCGACCTGGCAGTGCTCGGTCGGCGCGGGGACCGGGATCGTCTCGATCTGGATCGTCCGCTCGCCCTGGGCCGCGAGCACCTTGACCGGCGACGCCTGCGCGAGCGGCTGGGTGCGGCCCTCCGGCAGCTCCCGCTCCTTCACCACCACCCGCTTCTTCGGGTTCGTGACGGTCGGATCGACCACCTGCTCGGCGTCGTCCCACACGAGCGCGAACCGATCGGTCGACGGCGCGGTGCTCGCCGGCTCGGGCGCCGACCACACGTCGCCCAGCACCGCCTCGATCTTCCAGGTGCTCTTCTTGTACACGAGCTCCTGGGTGGCGGGGGCGTACGGGCCGACCTCGAACGACGCCGTCACCTTGGCGATCGGCTTGCCGTCCTTGACCTTGCCGGCCACCAGCTCGACCAGCGCCTTCGTGTGGTCGAACTTCGTCGTGTACACCCCGAGCGAGTGTTTGCCGTCCGGCCCCGGCACGATCCGCTCCGACGGCAACACCAGCTCGTCGTCGAGCAGCACGCTGCCGGTCGGCCCGGTCACCTTCAACCCGAGGATCGCGTCCGCGGCGAACGCGGCTCCCGCCCACAGCCCAATCACGGTCCCTCCCGGCCCCTACATCCGGCCGTGGACGGTGTACCACACCACGGCGAGCACCTCGCGGAACGCCCCGCGGATCCGGACCACCGGAGGGGACGTCACGCCGACCACGTCGGCGCGGGTGAACTGCCGACCGAACACGCGCTCGCAGCGCAACACGTGGTAGCGGTCGGTCACCACGACGATCGGGAC
>JBEBJW010000555.1:0-5431 GCA_040079715.1 Myxococcota bacterium
CGACACCACCGCAGCCTCGGCGGGCACCTGGCCGCCGCCGATCGAGCCGGGGAGCGCGATCAACGCCGCTGCGATGACGGTTCGAACGAGCTTCACCGAGCGGTCCTATCGTGGGATCCGCATCAGGACTGCGTCGCACCCGTCACGGTCGGTCGAGAACGGTCGACGGCGGCGCCGAACGGTGACGGGCGATGGCACGACCTGGGCCCGAGGGCCTCCCGATCAGCGTCGCCGGGTCCGCGCGAGGGACGTGTCGGGCGCCGGCGCGGGCGACGGGCCGGGGCTCCGCGACGGCGGCACGAGGTCGTCGAGCGTGACCTGGGGCTCGTCGGGATCGGCGAACGGGTCTCCGATCCCGAACAGGTCACCCACCGCGAGCGTGGCCCCGCACCGTGGACAGGTCGGTCCGGTCAGCGTCTCCGGGTCGAGCGACGCCCGGCACGACGAGCAACGCACGTGATCGAAGTACGACACGCACCCCTCCCGACCGCATGGTACATCGCACCGGACAGCCCGTGGTCCGTCGGGTTGCCCCGATCCCGGGCGGTCGCTACCGTGAACCGCGGAGGTCGAGACGATGAGCCTGCCGCGGATGCCGGCCGCTGACGAAGACGTGCTCCACCTGCACGCCAGCGCGACCGGTCGGGTCGGACCGATCAGCCGCCGGGCGCTCGCGGCGCGGTTGGCCGACGGGACCGTCCCCGCGGCCGCGCACGTGTGGATGGACGGGATGGCCGGGTGGGAGCCGCTCGCCCACCACCGGGACGCGCTGCTCGCCGGGCTGGGCGCCTCCGACGCGCCGTCCGACACGGCCCGGTCGACCCACGACGCGGGACCCGCCTCCGCTGACGGCGTCACCCCAGCCGACGCGGCCACCGCAGCGGGCGCGCTCAGCGCAGACGACGAGGCCGATCGGGTGTTCGTCGGGCTGGTCCGCGACAGCTGGGCGTACCTCGAGCAACAGCGGTTCGCTGGCCAGATCGACGAGGTGTTCCTCGGAGCGGTGATCACCAGCACCCTCGACACCGGGTACTCGCTGATCGACCTCGCGAGCGACGGAACCCACCACTACCTCCGGTTCGAGAACCTCGCCGATCGGACGCGGATCATCGTCCGCTCGACCCACCTCACCGGCTCGTTGGCGGTGGCGAAGGTGCTCGGCCAGCGGGTCAGCGCCGTGATCGGCTACGGCGAGAAGGTCGGCAACATCGGCAAGATCTGGTCGGCGATCCAGGCCGAGATGAAGTCGTCGTACCTGTCCGAGCCCGAGCCCGGCACGATCACCGTCGATGGCGACGTGAACAGCGGGTACGTGTACTGCCAGGTCGACCTGCTGCTCGATCTCTCCGCCTACGTGGCCGACGACTATCGAATCGACCTGGCGAAGCTCACCGCCCACATCGGCGCCACCACCTCCGCGCTGCGCAAGTACCTGCGCGGCCGGTTCGCGTGAGGTCCACGTGTTGTCGATCCTCCAGCACTTCTCCCACAAGGCCGAGATCCGAGAGTCGAAGGACGAGATCCTGGTTGGCGAGATCGTGCGCGCGATGGCCCGCCAGGGGTTCCCGACGATCCAGTTCCTGGCGAGCGACGATCTGCAGCGGATCCGGTTCAAGACCCTCGGCGATCCGGTGCTGAACAGCGCGTTCGTCACCGTCGACCGGAAGACCGGCACCGGCGCCCTGACGGCCGCGTTGATCGGGTCCAAGGCCACCCTCCGGATCACCGCCGAGCTGAAGAACCGGATGGCGGACCCCGACGATCTCGTCGCGATGTACCGGACCGACCTCGCCAACCTGTTCAAGCTGCCGGTGCTCGGCGGGATCCGGCTGAACCACGAGCTGAACAGCGTGCTCGCGACCACCCAACAGGTGATCGACATCGACGAGTTCGTGTCGAAGGGCGAGCCCGGGGTCCAGAAGCTGGTCGCGCTGCTGCAGCGGACCCTCGGCGCCCTGCGCGACAAACTGGCACCGTACAAGAAGGACGCCCGATGACCGCCACCCGCACCTCGGTGTGTCCGCTCGACTGCCCGGATCGGTGCAGCCTGACCGTCGAGGTCGACGGCGACCGGGTCCGGTCGATCGACGGGTCCTCGGTCAACCCGCTGACCGAGGGCTACATCTGCGGCAAGGTCCGGAAGTTCGGCGAGCGGGTCCACGGGCCGCTCCGGATCGTCCAGCCCCTGGTCCGGGTCGGACCGAAGGGTCCGGGCGCCGCGTTCCGGCCGGTGTCGTGGGACGAGGCGATCGGGATCGTCGCCGACCGGTTCCGGGCGATCGCGGCCGAGTCCGGGTGGGAGGCCGTCCTGCCGTACTGGTACGCCGGATCCAACGGGTGGCTCACCGGCGGCGCGCTCGACGAGCGGCTGTGGAACCGGCTCGGCACCACCCGGATCGCCCGGACGTTCTGTGCGGCGAACACCAGCGCGGGCACGACCGCGGTGTACGGCGATCTGCCGTCGGCGGACCCCCTCGACGTCGATCACGCCGAAGCGTTCGTGGTGTGGGGGCTGAACCCGTCGGCGAGCGGGATCCACTGGGTCCCGCGGGTCCGGGCCGCCCAGCAGCGAGGCGCGAAGCTGATCGTGGTCGATCCACGGCGAACGCCCCTCGCGAAGGACGCGGACGTCCACCTCGCCCCCCTCCCGGGCACCGACGTGGCGCTGGCCCTCGCGATCGCGAACCTCGCGTTCGAGCGCGGGTGGGCGGATCGCGCGTTCCTCGACCGCTGGGTCGACGGGGTCGACGCGTTCCGCGCGGCGGCGGCCGAGTGGCCGGTCGAGCGGGCGGCGGCCGAGACCGGCGTCCCGGCGGAAGCGATCGTCCGGGCCGCGGAGCTGTACGCCGGCGCCCGTCCGGCGATGATCCGCGCCGGCTGGGGGCTCGAGCGGACCCGCAACGGGTCGGACGCGGTGCGGGCGGTGCTGTCCCTCCCCGCGGTGTACGGCAAGTTCGGTCGCCGCGGAGACGGGTGGGTCCTGTCGACCTCGTCCGGGTACCGGGTCGACGCCGAGGCGTGGAGACGGGTCGAGGGCGAGCCGGCCCGGCGGGCGCGCCAGGTCAACATGAGCCGGCTCGGGCGGGTGCTCGAGGAGACGGCGGACCCGCCGATCCGCGCGCTGTACGTCTACGACTGCAACCCGGCGGTGACGGCACCCGACCAGACCCGGGTGCTGCGGAACCTCGCGCGCGACGACCTGTTCGTCGTGGTGCACGAGCAGGTCCACACCGACACGGTCGACTACGCCGACGTGGTGCTGCCGGCGACCACGTTCCTCGAGCACCACGAGCTGGTGCGCAGCTACGGCGGGTACCTGGTCCAGTGGGCGGAGCCGGCGATCCCGCCGGTCGGCGAGGCCCGGAGCAACCACCGGGTGATCGTGGCGCTCGCGGAGGCGCTCGGGGTCGGGGGCGAGCCGGCGTTCCGGGTTTCCGAGGTCGAGCTCGCGCAGCAGATCGCGGCCCACGCGCGGGTCCCGTGGCACGCCCTCGCCGCTGACGGCGCGGTGCCCCTGCCCCGCCCGATCCAGTTCGCGGACGCGACCCCGTCTCGGCGGGTGGCGCTCGCGTCGCCGGGTGGTCCGCCGACCCTCCGGCCGCCCCCGGTGGACGTCGACCGGCCGCTGATCCTGGTCAGTCCGGCGTCGACCCGCGGGATCTCGTCCACCCTGTTCGAGACGCTGCCGCCAGGGACGGCGGCGGTGTCGTTGTCCCCGTCGGACGCGGCGGACCGCGGGATCTCGGCCGGCGACGTGGTCCGGGTGTGGAACGCGCAGGGCGAGGTCGTGCTCGCGGCGGCGATCGACCCCGCGATCCGCGCGGGCGTGGCGTCGATCCCGAAGGGCGTCTGGCGGAGCGGCACCCGGAACGGGTTCACCGCGAACGCGCTGATCCCGGATCACGTCGACGAGCGCGGCGGCGGCGCTTGCTACAACGACGCCCGGGTCGACGTCGCCCGGGTCGGCTGACGCGGATCGGCCCGCGGCGCCGAGCCGGACGGTCAACATCACAAAATTCTCCTCTCTGACGCGGTCTCCGGCGGCTGCCTGAGCGTCGCGTTGCCGGCGCTGGTGCCCGGGAACCAATCGTTCACGGTGAGCGGCGCCCGGCCCGGCGAGTCGGTGGTCCTGACGGTCTCCCCGACACCCACCGCCACTGCCCGCCCGGGCTCGGCGGCGCGTGCCTCGACCTGCGCAAGCCCAGGATCGTCGGGGCGTCCGTGGCCGACAACCAAGGCACTGCCACGATCGTGGCCCAGGTCCCGCAGAACCTGACGGCCGGCGCCGTCCTGTTGTTCCAAGCGATGGTGATCCGGCCCGGCGCGGTCGGCGACACCTCGCCTGCGGTCGAGGGCGTGGTCCAGTAGCCCGCCCGAACGTCTCGGACCGGTCGCAGCGCAGGCTCGCGGGTTCGAGCTGCACGGATGCGGTACCTCGCGCTACGTTCGCCACGGGGTGCCGCATGCGACGCAACCGAGCGCCAGCACCAGGGCCTGGTCGAGCCTCAGGTTACGCGGCCGTCGTCGGGATCGACCGCGGCACGCTGTTCCTCACCGGCGGCGTGTCGGCCGGGAAGACGGAGCTCCACCGTTGGCGAGCGGACGGCGACGGACCGGCCGAACGCCTGCCGTCGGTGGTCCTCCCCGTCGGCAACGTCCAGCGGGCGGTGTGGACCGCGGATCGGCTGGTGCTGTGGCGATCGCGGGACGTGGTCGAGGCGTGGGACCCGGCTCGACCGGATCGAGCGCTGTGGTCGACCGAGGTCCCGGAGTCCAGCCACCACGAGCTGCTGACCTCCGGCGGGCGCGTGTTCGTCGGCGCGATCGAGCTCGACCTCGCGACGGGAGCGGCGCGGACACACCCCCAGCGGCCGCTCGCGTACCACCCCGGCACCGGCCGGTTCGCGGTCGAGGTCTCGGGCGGCGTGGCGCTGGTCGATCCGGAGGGCGGGCGCCTCGAGCTGCGGGTCGACGGTCGGACCTGCGCCTTCACTGCGTCCGGGATCCTGGTCGTCGCGACGCCGGGCGCGTTCGTGGTCGCCCGGGCGGACGGCCGGACCGAGCGGATCCCGGCCGAGCCGAAGTGGTACGTCCAGGTGGCCCCCCACCCGTCGCGGGACCTGGCGTTGGTCGCGGACCGCAGCGGCTGGCTGGCGGTGCTCCACCTCGCTCCGGGCGCGGGCCGGGTCGAGCCGGTGGAGGGCGTGGCGCCGTTCGACGCGCGGTTCGTCGGAGATGACGACCGCTACGTGTTCGTCGAGCAGCACCAGGCGACGTACTACGTCGCCGGCCGATCGATCGCGTCCGCCGCGCCGGAGCCGGTCCGCCTGGGCGCGATCCTGTCGGGGATCCCCGTCGGGCGCGGCCGCTACGGGGTGTGCGACGGCCGACGGGTGGCCGAGTGGAACCCGGACACGGGCGAGCTCACCCC
>JBEBJW010000556.1:0-5415 GCA_040079715.1 Myxococcota bacterium
CGACTGAGCTCCCTCGTGCCTGATGGGGGGTGCGGCGACATGCCGCATCGCTGCCCGGATCCTCCACGAAGGGTGCGGGGACTGTCCACGGCACGGGGGCACCCTTGCATCGGCCGCACACCCCGCTGCTCGCCAGCGGGTCCAGATCTCACCCATCCGTCGACGATCCACCGCAGGACCGCTCGCCACGCTGGCTGGCGCTGACCTGCCTCCTCGCCGCGTGCGCCGCCGACGCTGGTTCCGTCGATCCTCCAGACGCCGCCGACCACGCCGACGCCGACTCCGCCGCACCGCCCGATTCGGCGACACCGACCGCCCCGATCCCGTGGGAGACCGCCGTGACCGAGGGCGGGCTGTACACCGTGCGGTGGGCCCCCGACCGGGATCCGTGGACCAACGAGGAGCCGGTCTCGCTCGACACGCAGATCGTCCGCGGCGACGCCCCGGAGTCGGGGGCGATCCTCGACCTCGTGCCGTGGATGTCGACGATGGGTCACGGGATCGACGGTGCGGTCGAGATCACGGAGCTGGAACCCGGGACCTACCGCTCCAGCTGGACGTTCACCATGCCGGGTCCGTGGGATGTCCGGATCGACATCGACGGTTCCGGTGGCTCCGATCACCTCGTCCTGACAACTCACGTCCAATAGGAACGCTCAATGACCAACGATCGCCTGTACGATGCCGCGCTCGCCTCGTTCCTCGTGTTCGCCGGGTGCTCCGGCAGCAGTCCCGCCCCGCAGGAGTGCCCGGACAGCCACCAGACGTCCACGCCGACCGTACCCGACCCCGAGCCGACCACCCCGGATCCGGCGACCGCGGACGTGGACCGGGACGGGGTGACGGTCGCGGCGGGAGATTGCGACGACTTCAACAACACGATCCATCCTGCAGCCCCCGAGACGGGCTGGGACGGAGTCGACTCCGACTGCGACGACCAGGACGGCCCCACGATCCTCACCGAGTATGCGGGTCCCCGCACGTTCGAGGAGTTCGTCCGGCTGTGCGACCAGTCCGCGATGCTCGACGGCTCCGCGCGCCCCGGCGTGGTCGAGATGCACGCGTCGTGCTCCGGGGTCAACGCCTGCCGCGGGATGTCGTACGGAGACTGGGGCGAGGACGCCATCCTCACCGACCATGGGTGCCGCGCGATGAACTGGTGCGTGGGCTGGTCGTGCGTGGAGACCGGGCCGGGCCTGAACACCCCGGTGGAGGAGATGTACGCCACCAATTGTGCCTACTGTCACAACTGGGTCGAGGGTGACGAGAATCCCGCGCCGGCGTTCAAGGTGATGGTGCCGCCCGGCCAGGACCCCGCGGCGGTCCTCGCGGCCTTCCCCACGTTGCCCGACGAGCGGCTGCGCTCGGCGATCGCGTTCGGCAAGGCCGGGATCACGTCGAGTGGCCACGCCTACGCGAACATGCCGACGTTCGTGAAGCGGATGTCGCGGGCCGAGATCGATACGATGGTGGCCTACGTGCGTTCGCTGCCCGCCACGACCACCGAGGGGTTCGGCTATCCGGACGGTTCCACCATCCCGTGACGCGGTGGGCATCGGCTTCCGCCCCGCCCACTACCGCGCGATCGCAGCGTCGCCGCCACGGCTCGACTACTTCGAGTTCATCGCGGAGAACCACGTCGGGCCGTCCGAGCTCCCGCGACGCCGGCTCACGGCGTTGGCCGGGCGGTACCCCGTCGTGGGCCACGGGGTGTCGCTCGATCTGCTGGGCGCCGCACCCCTCGACGAAGCGTGGCTGGCGACGCTGCGGGGCCTCCTCGATGAGGTGAACGCTGCCTGGTTCTCGGATCACCTGTGCTGGACGGCGTCGGAGGGGGTGAGCCACCACGATCTGCTCCCGGCCCCCTACACCGCCGACCTCGTCGGGTACGCCGCCGAGCGCGCGGCCACCGTCCAGCGCCTGCTCGGCCGACCGTTCGGGATCGAGAACCTGTCGTCCTACGTCTCGTTCCACCGGGATGAGATGCCCGAGTGGGAGTTCTACCGCCGGGTGGTGGCAGAGTCCGGCTGCCACTACATGCTCGACGTGAACAACGTATATGTCTCGAGCGTCAACCACGGGTTCGATCCGGTGCAGTACCTCGAGGCCATCGACTGGGACCGCGTCCTGCAGGTGCACCTGGCGGGTCACACCCGACGGCCGGACGGGCTCCTGCACGACACCCACGATCATCCCGTGTGTGACGAGGTCTGGGCCCTGTACCGCACGGCGTGGAAGCTCGGAGGGCCGTTCCCCACGTTGCTCGAGTGGGACACACGGATCCCTCCCCTCGAGGAGGTGGTCGCGGCCGCGCTCCGAGCCAGAGAGGTCCGAGCATGACCCGACCACCCGCCTGGCTCGAGGCGTTCCAGCGCGACTTCGGACAGCTCCTGCGCGACCCGCTCGATCCGAGCTCGGGCACGTTCCGCTCCCGTCCCGATCAGTACCGTGAGGAGCTCGTGTCGGAGGTGCGGGGCGAGAACGCAGTGGAGCGGCTGCAGCTGTACCACGAGCAGGTCTGGATGCGGTTCTTCGACGCGCTCCAGTCGTCGGCGCCGCGGGTGACCTCGGCGATGGGTCCGTGGGCGTTCAACCACCTCGCGGCGGCGCATCTCCAGGACCACCCGCCGACCGGCCACGACCTCGAGCGGGCCGCCGACGGGTTGTTGGAGCGCATCGCGGCCTCGATGGCCCATCGGCCCGACGTCGTCGAGGCCGCTCACGCGGATCGGGCGGCGCGGATGTGCTTTCACGCGCCGTACGTACCGCCGTGGCGGCCCGACGCCGATACGCTCGGCGGGCTCGCGAACGCTGCGCTGATCGTCGCGCCGTCGGTCCAACTCGCGGCGATCGACGACCAGGTGTGGGTGTGGTGCCGGACGCCGGACGGCGTCGCGGTTCGGAGGGTCGACCCGCTGTTCGCCCTGCTCCTCACCGAGGCGGGGCGCCGACCGCTCAGCGAGGCCCTCGCCACGGTGGCCGGCGCGCTCGGCGACGCCGAACGGACGCGGTTCGAAGCGGGCCTCCGCGGTTTCATCGGCCAGGCGCTGGCCTACGGGTGGTGGGTCGGCCTTCGCCTCGATCCGAGCACGAGCACCAGCGCGGCCCACCCGCCGCCGGACGATCCGGACTGATCACAGCCCCCGCGGCCTTCCGGCGCCGGTCCGTCCGTCACGGCCGGCGTCGTGGGCGTCGTGGGCGCGCCCGTGTCGCCGGTGCCGCCCCGGTCGCCGGTGTCGATGACCGGGGGGACGCTCGCTGGGTCCCCGGGCAGCGACAGGAACGCACCGGGGGTGTCGCCCGGACGCCAGGTCCCCTCCGGATCGCCGAGCTCGACGCCGTTCGTGGCGCCGTCCCCGTCGGAGTCGAGCGGAGCGAGGTCCTGCCACACCGGGAGCGCGGCATGGTCGACCCCGAACGCGTTCCGCGTGCCCCCGCCGACCGGGTTGAGGTGACAGGTCGAGCAGCCCTTCACGAGGCCGTTCGGGATGGTCTCCCGGTACTCGGGTCGAGCGATCGCGGTGAGCGCGAAGAAGGGCCACACACGGCCACCATAGCCCCCGGCAGCGACGCCGGGTGAGACATGGTGTCGCACGCCACCTGGGACCCGGTGAGCCGTCACACCGAGTCAGCGGCACCGGGTTGGCACGGCGTGTGCTTGGTCCTCCGCCGGAGGCAGGCCGGAGTCCCGGTTGCGGGCGCGGTCCGGTCGGGGCGTTGTGCGACACCGCACACCCCGGTGTCGCCTCCGACACAGGGGGGAGCGATGCGCGTACACGAGTGGATGACCCCGGACCTGGTGGTGGTCGATCCGACCACCCCGGCGGCCGAGTGCCGCCAGCGGATGCGGGAGTGCGGGATCCGCACGCTGCCGGTGGTGGACGACGGCGCGCTGGTCGGGCGGGTGACCGACGCCGCCGCGTTCGGCCAGCAGACCACCGACGCGACCGCGGGCGATCTGATGTCGCCGGTGCCGGTGCTCGCCTCCCCGGACGACCCGCTGACCGAGGTCCTCGCCCGCTGCGCGTGGGCGATGCAGGACGCGGTGTACGTGGTCGATCGGGGCCAACTGGTGGGGATCCTGACCGAGCACGACGTCTGCCGGCACGCGGCGAGCGAGCTCCCGCCCCACCTCGTGGTCCGCGACGCCGCCTCGACCACCCCGGTGTGCGTGGCCGCGCACACCCGCGCCCGCGACGCGCTGTTCGAGATGCGCCGGCGGTTCGTCCGGCACCTGGTGGTGACCGACGGCCAGCGCCTGGTGGGGGTGGTGTCGCTCCGGGACCTGCTGGTCGAGCCGAAGCTCGCGGCGCTGCCGATCGGGGACCTCGTCCGCGGGCCGGTCGTGTGGACCGTGGGGTGGGACACGCCGCTCCGGGAGGCCGCGACCTCGATCACCGCCCACCTCGTCGGGTGCCTGCCGGTGGTCCCGGACGACCGCTCGGTGGTCGAGGGGGTGCTGTGCCGGAGCGATCTGGTCCGGGCGCTGCTCCGGTGGGGGGCGGTCGGCGACGATCGGCTGCGGGTGAACGCATGAGCCTGCTGCGCACGGGCCTGCTGCTGTGGCTCGGCTGCGGGCAGGCCCCCGACGCGCCCGCGCCGGCCGAGCCCGTCGCCGCGGCGACCCCGGAGGACCGCGCGCTCGCCGAGGCCGATCGGATCGTCGCCGAGTCGCGCGACCGGTTGACCACCCGGATGATCCAGGAGCTCCGCCGCCACCCGCCGACCGACGACGTGGCCGGCGGCTCGATCGAGGCCGACGCGCTGACCGAGGCGGTCCCCGACGGGGCGGCCGCGCCGGCCGGTCAGACCTCGCTCCGGCTCCGGAACCCGGCGAACACCGCGCCCGCGTGGGTCACCGCCTGGCTCGAGGCCCAAGGGGACCGCGAGGCGTCCGGGGTCACCGGGATCCGCCAGGTCGAGGACACCGACGCCGGGCGGGTCGCGCGGGTGTTGACGCCGATCCCGCTCGAGCCGCGGTGCCTGACCTGTCACGGCCCCGAAGACACGCTCCCCGTCGATGTCCGCACCGACTTGTCGCGCCGGTTCCCCGACGATCGCGCCACCGGCTACCAGGTGGGCGATCTGCGGGGCGCCCTGTGGGCGGAGGTGCCGGTCCGTTGACGCGCCGCCGAACCCCGGATACGCCAACGCCATGCGGTTCGGTCTCCCCATTCGGTTGCGCAGCGTGGAGGGCGGTCTGCCGTTCCTCCAGGCGTGGTGTGCAGCCGGCCGGGAGCGGTGACCACCGCCGCGCGTCGATCCGCGTCTCTCGCGGGTCTTCCGCCGTCGTGACCCTCCCTCCGCGGCCGCCGGGATCCGACCCGGTTTAGAGCACCGACCGGGTAGTCTCCCGTCGCCCGCTGGGCGGTCTCGTCCGGGGGGCGGGCCGGGCCTCGGTTTCGTACGCTGGGT
>JBEBJW010000557.1:0-5413 GCA_040079715.1 Myxococcota bacterium
CACGTCCACACCCTGCAGCTCCCGGAGGTGTTCGGGGGCCCGACCGCGATCGGCCTGCCGCGGCACCCGGTGCTGACCGTCCACCACTGGGCGCACCTGCTGTGGGCGAACACGGCCGCGATGTCGATGGGGGTCCGGCGGGTGCCCGGGTGGCGCGGCGCGCTCCGGCTGCTGTGGGCGGTGATCCGCGCCCGATCGATCAACCGGTGGAAGGTCCTCGCGCGGCTGTCGACGGTCGGGCGGGGGTGCGACATCCACCCGACCGCGGTCGTCGAGGCGAGCACCCTCGGCGACAACGTCACCGTCGGGCCGTACGCCAGGGTGCTGTTCAGCACGATCGGCGACGGGGCGAACGTGCTGTCCGGGGCGGAGGTCGAGGCCTGCACGATCGGGGCCGGGGCGACGGTCGGGCAGCGGTGCGGCCTGCGGCTGTGCGTGATCTACCCGGAGGCGATGGCGTCGCAGTCGCAGATGCAGGCCTGCATCCTCGGTCGTCGCACGGTCACGGTGCTCGGGTCGTACTCGATCGACCTGAACTTCGACCGCGAGATCCGCGTCCCGCTCGACGGGATGCTCCAGTCGACCGGCACCCGGTTCCTCGGCTCGGCCTACGGCCACGATTGCCGCATCGGCACCGGGGTGTGGCTTGCGAGCGGCCGGAGCGTGCCGAACGGGACGGTGTGGATCCGCGATCCGCGCCAGGTGGCGGCGCGGATCGGCGAGCCGACGCCGGGATCCCCGGTGGTCCTCGCGAACGGCGCGCTCGGGCGGGCCCCGTGAGCGACGCGACGGCGGTGACCCCCGGGCGGTCTCCTGGCGACGGCGACGGGGATCTGACGATCACCGCCCTGTACACCTCGGCGGCCTGGGCGTGGACGGGTCTGCGGTGGGCGGAGCTGTTCGACACCCGCGAGGGTCGAGCGGTGTTCTCGGTCACGAACGCGGTGCTGTGGCTCGCCGGCTGGCTGTCGGCCGGGGCCCCGAGCCTGCGGCACTCGCTGGCCCAGCGGCACCGGATGATCGACCACCTGGTCCGGTCGGCCGGCGGGGCGCGGTTCGTCGAGCTCGCGGCGGGGTTGTCGCGCCGCGGGGCCGCGTTCACCGACGATCCCGCGGTGTCGTACGTCGAGGTCGACCTGCCCGGGGTGATCGCCCGCAAGGAGGCGTTGCTGGCGCGGACCGAGCCGGGGCGGGAGGTGGCGCGACGGCCGGGGCTGCGCCGGATCGCGGCGGACGTCCGGGAGGTCGACCTCGACGCGTTCGCGGGCGGGTCGCCCCCGACCTGCGTGATCGCGGAGGGCCTGCTGATGTACCTCGACGCCGCGGCGCAGCGGACGCTGTGGGCGCGGATCGCGGCCGCGGTCGCGCCGGGCGGGACGCTGGTGTTCGATCTGGTGCCGGGGCCGGAGGAGCCGGGACCGTCGGCGATCGGGCGGCTGCTCGGCGCGTTGATGGCCCGGTTCACCGGCGGGCGCGGGTTCGTCCGTGACGACCGCGGCCGGGACGCGATCCGCGCGGAGGTCCTCGCCGCCGGGTTCGGCGCGGTCGACCTGTTCGAGCCGCGCGATCTCGCGGAGGCAGCGCAGCTCCCCCACCTCGACCGGCCGACCCGGGTGGTGGTGTTCCGGTGCCGCCGGTAGCCACCGGATTTCCCGCTCGACCGCTCGGGGCTGGATTCGTGGACGACGAGGCACGGTGGGACGAGACGATCGGCCGGGTCGTGGATGGTGGATGGTGGATGGATGCCCCGTTCCGCGCGGCTGATCCGTTCGTGGACCGTCGACCACCGCGCCCGTCGGGTGGAACCGTCCCGCGGGAAACCCAGTGGCGATTCCGGCGGCCGATGGTGTCGTACTCGGCGGCGCTCCAGGGCGGTCCCGTCGGACCGATCGGGGCTGCCGGTCCCTGACACCCCGCTGACCACACCAGCCGCGCGATCGGCGGATCGGGGTGCTAAGGTGCGCCCGCTTTTCTATCGCACGCGAGCATCCATGGACTCCGATCTTATGCGCATCTTCGGTGTCTGCCCGTTCGAGTGTCCGGATCCCACCCTGGTCACGGCGATCTCTCGCGCCGGCGGGCTCGGTATCCTCGATCTCGGCCGCGATCCGGCCGCTGCTGCCGTCGCCCTCGCCGCGGTCCGCGCGTCGAAGGTCCGGTTCGGGGTCCGGGTCCCGTCGGGGGCCCCACCCCTGCCCCCGGTCGACGGCGCGGAGGTGGTGGTCCTCACCGCCGGCGCTCCGCTCGCGCTGCACGCCGGTCGCCAGGTGGTCGAGGTGTGCTCGGTCCGCGAGGCCGAGCGGGCCGTCGCCGACGGCGCGTGGGGGCTGATCGCGAAGGGATCCGAGGCCGGCGGGCGGGTCGGCGAGACGTCGGCGTTCGTGCTGCTCCAGCAGCTCGTCCGGGTCGTCACCGTGCCGATCTGGCTCCAGGGCGGGATCGGCGTCCACACCGCCGCGGCGGCGATCGTCGGCGGGGCCCGCGGGGTCGTCCTCGACGCCCAGCTCGCCCTGCTCGCGGAGTGCGCGCTGCCGGAGGCCGTCCGGTCCGCGATCGCGGCGATGGACGGGAGCGAGACCCGGGTGATCGACGGGTACCGGGTGTACGACCGGCCGGATCTGCCGATCGACGCCCTCGCGCAGGGCCTGCCGGACACCCTCGGGGTCGGTCCGCTCGATCAGCGGCTGATCCCCGCCGGCCAGGACGCGGCCCTGGCGGTCGGGATCAGCCGCCGGTGGCCCCGCGCCCTCGAGCTCGTCCGCGGGCTGAACCGCGAGATCGACGGCCACCGCGGCCAGGCCCGGGCGACCCGCCCGCACGCCGCCGGCTCGCCGTTCGCCCGGTCCGTCGGGACGACCTACCCGATCTTCCAGGGCCCGATGACCCGGGTGAGCGACACCGCGGCGTTCGCGGACGCGGTCGCGACCGGCGGCGGGATGCCGTTCCTCGCGCTGTCGCTGGTCCGGGGCGAGCCGCTGATCAAGCTGCTCGACGAGACCCGCGCCCGCCTCGGCGACCGCCCGTGGGGCGTGGGGATGCTCGGGTTCGCGCCGCAAGACCTTCGGGCCGAGCAGATCGACGCGGTCCGCCGGTTCCGTCCGCCGGTGGCGTTGCTCGCGGGCGGTCGCCCGTCGCAGGCCCGCCAGCTCGAGGCCGACGGGATCCCGACCTGGCTCCACGTCCCCTCCCCCGGCCTGCTCGACCTGTTCCTCCGCGACGGCGCCCGCCGGTTCGTGCTCGAGGGGCGGGAGTGCGGCGGCCACGTCGGCCCGCGCACGAGCTTCGTCCTGTGGGAGCAGTTCGTCGAGCGGCTGGTCCGCCACGACGCCGTGTCCGAGGTGTCCGTCGTGTTCGCCGGCGGGATCTCCGACGCGCGGTCGGCGGCGATGGTCTCGGCGATCGCGGCCCCGCTGGCGGTCCGCGGGGCGAAGATCGGCCTGCTGATGGGCACCGCGTACCTGTTCACCGACGAGGCGGTCGCGACCGGCGCGATCGGCCCGGTGTTCCAGCAGGCCGCCCTCGCGTGCACCGAGACCGTGCTGGTCCACACGGCACCCGGCCACGCCACCCGGTGCGTCGACAGCCCGTTCGTCGACGCGTTCGCCGAGACCCGCGCCCGGATGGAGGCCGCCGGGGAGCCGCCGGACGCGATCTGGGAGGCGCTCGAGCGGCTGAACCTCGGGCGGCTGCGGATCGCGTCGAAGGGCGTGGTCCGCGAGGGCGACGCGCTGCGGACCGTCGACGCCGACGCCCAGCGGCGCGACGGGATGTTCATGATCGGCCAGGTCGCCACGCTGAAGCGGGAGACGACCACGATCGCAGCACTCCACGCGGACCTGTGCGACGGCGCCGACGCGTTCCTCGCCCCGCCGGCCGACGCGCCGGTCAAGGCGCCGACCGCGACCCGGATCGCGATCGTCGGGATGGCGGGGATCTTCCCGGGCGCGCCGGACCTCTCGACGTTCTGGAGCAACGTGGTCAGCGGTCGGGACGCGGTCGGTCCCGTCCCGGAAGACCGGTGGAACACCGAGCTGTACTACGATCCGACCCCGATCGGCGCGACCCCGCACGACACCGGCAAGTCGAAGTCGAAGTGGGGCGGGTTCCTGTCGCCGGTCGCGTTCGATCCGATGGCGTACGGGATCCCGCCGCGGTCACTGGCCGCGATCGACCCGGTGCAGCTCCTGGCGCTCGAGGTCGCCCGCCGGGCCCTCGACGACGCGGGCTACGGGCCGGATCGGGCGTTCGACCGGGAGCGGACGTCGGTCGTGTTCGGGGCCGAGGCCGGGACCGACCTGTCGACCGCGTACGGCCTGCGCGCCCAGCTCCCGCAGTACCTCGGCGCGATCCCGCCCGAGCTCGACGCGGTGCTGCCGCGGCTGACCGAGGACTCGTTCCCCGGCGTGCTCGGCAACGTGATCGCCGGGCGGATCGCGAACCGGCTCGATCTCGGCGGGATCAACTACACGGTCGACGCGGCCTGCGCGTCGTCGCTCGCCGCGGTCGACGTGGCGTGCAAGGAGCTCGCGGCCGGCACGAGCGACGTGGTCCTCGCCGGGGGCGCCGACCTGCACAACGCGATCGGCGACTACCTCCTGTTCGGCAGCGTCCACGCGCTGTCCCCGACCGGCCGGAGCCGTCCGTTCTCCGCCGACGCCGACGGGATCGCGCTCGGCGAGGGCGTCGGCGCCGTGGTGTGCAAGCGCCTCGACGACGCGATCCGCGACGGCGACCGGATCTACGCGGTGATCGACGCGATCGCCGGCTCGTCCGACGGCCGCTCCCTCGGGTTGACCGCGCCGCGCGGCCACGGCCAGACCCTCGCGCTCGAGCGGGCGTACGACCGGGCGGGCGCGGACCCGGCGGACATCGGGCTCGTCGAGGCCCACGGGACCGGCACGGTGGTCGGCGATCGGACCGAGCTGGTCGCGCTGACCGACACGTTCACCCGCGCCGGCGTCGCCCCCGGGCAGATCACGCTCGGCTCGGTCAAGTCGAACATCGGCCACACGAAGTGCGCGGCCGGGCTCGCCGGGCTGATCAAGGCGTCCCTCGCGCTCCACCACCGGGTGCTGCCGCCGTCGCTGCACGTCGACCGGCCGAACCCGGCGTGGGTCGCCGACGCGAGTCCGTTCGTGTTCCGGAGCAAGGCCGCCCCGTGGCTCGATCCGGCGCCGGGCCGGACGCCGAAGGCGGCGGTCAGCGCGTTCGGGTTCGGCGGGACCAACTTCCACGTGGTGCTGTCGGCCCACGGCGCGCCCCCGGCCGCGACCGGCCTGCCGGACTGGACGTCCGAGCTGGTGGTGATCCGCGACCTCGCCGACGTGGCCCACCTCGCGGCCTGGCTCGACGCGGTCGAGGGTCCGCCCCCGCGGCTGTGCGATCTGGCGCTCGCGATGGCCCGACGCGGGTC
>JBEBJW010000558.1:0-5406 GCA_040079715.1 Myxococcota bacterium
CACGTGCAGCCCGTCGACCCGCGCTGCCGCGGCGAGGGTGTCGGCCAGGAACGCCCGGGCGAGCGCTGCCGCCAGGGCCGGACCTCGGTCCGGGCCGAGCGCCGCCGCCAGCCGGGTCTTGACCGCGCCGGGGCGCGGCGGCTTCGCGAACACGATGCAGGCGATCGTCACGATCCATCCCTACCTGGGCGGATCCTACCCGGCGATCGGGCCCTGCGGTTGCCGGCGCGGGTCGGGGTGGGTATTGCCTCGACCGTGGTCGAGGGTCCCACCGCCGACGATGTCCGGATCGACGCGCTCCTCCGGGGGGATCGCGCAGCGTTCCTCGCGTTGGTCGACGCGCACCACGCCACGATGATCCGGGTCGCGTCGGCGATGGTGCCGTCGCGGGCGATCGCCGAGGAGGTCGTCCAGGAGACCTGGATGGCGGTCCTCCAGGGGCTGCCCCGGTTCGAGCGGCGCTCGTCGCTGCGGACGTGGATCTTCCGGATCCTGGTGAACCGCGCCAGGACCCGCGGGACGCGCGAGGCGCGGTTCACCCCGCTGTCGGCGTTCGGCGCCGACGACGACGGCGCGCCGATCGACGCCGATCGGTTCGACGAGCGCGGGTACTGGCGCACGCCGCCGGATCGGTGGGCGGTGACCCCGGAGCAGATCGCCGGAGACCACGAGCTGCTCGATCTGGTCAACACGGCGCTCGACACCCTGCCCGAGCGGCAACGGGTGGTGTTGATGCTCCGGGACGTGAACGGCTGGTCGAGCGACGAGGTGCGTAACGCCTTGGAGCTCACCGAGACCAACCAGCGGGTGCTGCTGCACCGGGCGCGGGCGAAGGTCCGATCGTTCGTCGAGCAGCACCTGCAGGAGCGCCGATGAAGTCCTGTCGCGAGATCTGCGAGCGGGCGCAGGCGATCCTCGACGGGACCGACGACGGCGCCGACGAGGAGCTGCGGGCGCACCTGTCGTTGTGCCCGCCGTGCATCGAGTACGTGCGCCAGCTCGGGTTGACCGTCGAGGCGCTGCGGGCCCTGCCGCCGGAGCCCGCGGGGGCGATCCGCGACGAGCTGCTGGCCCGGTTCGACGCGTGGACCGCGTCGCGCGGCGTGCCCGACGCCGAGCCCGACCCCGCCGAGCCCGAGCCGGCCGAGTGACCCAGGGCCGGAGTAGCGGTCAGCGCCGGTCGGCGAAGCTCGGCCGGAGCAGCGACCACACCGCCTCCGGGTCGTCGACGTGGAGCCAGTGTCCGACGTCCGGCACCAGGTGGGCGGTGACGCGGCCGGGGCGGCCCGGGAGCGACAGGCGGTCGAACCGCGCCCGATCGTCGGCGGTCCACCGGTCGGACCGGCCGGCGCGCACCAGCTGGACCTCGCGATCCGTCGCCTCGACGTAGCCCCAGAGGTCGGTCCGCAGATAGTCGGCGAGCAACGCATCGATCCCGTCGAGATCCCAGCCCCACCGCCAGCCGTCCGGGCCGCGGACCGCGCTGGTCAGCAGCCATTGGACGATCGGCTCGGCGATCCCCGCGGCGCGGAGGGGCGCCGCGAGCGTGGCGCGGTCGGCGGGGGCGGGTCCGGTCGGCGCTGCGCGGAGCAGGGCGAGGATCCGCTCGGACTCTCCGCCCGAATCGCCCGGTCCGGGGGGGCTGTCGAGCACCCACAGCGCCGGATCGGTCGCCGCCGCCGTCGCCCGCGCCCAGTCGAGGATCACCTTGCCGCCGAAGCTGTGGCCGATCACCACGTCCGGAGGGTCGCCGAGCGTCGCCAGCGCCTCGAGATCCGCCGCGCACGCCGCGAGATCGTGCGGCGGGGGCAGGGGAGGGGTGTCGCCGTGGCACCGCAGGTCGACCGCCAACGCCCGGAACGACGGGAACTCCGCCACCGCGCGCCGGGCGAACGACCGCCAGTTTCGGCCGCGCCCGAGGATCCCGTGGACGAACCACACCACCCGCGGGGATGCCGGCTCACCGACCCGCTCGACCGCCAGTCCGCTCATGCCGGCGCGTACCTGGCTTTCCCAGGGCCGGAGGTCCCCGCACCGGAAGTCCCCGGGACCGGAAGTCCCCGCACCGGAAGTCCCCGCACCGGAAGTCCCCGCACCGGAAGTCCCCGCACCGGAAGTCCCCGCACCGGAAGTCACGGCGCAGCCCGCCGGAGCGCCTGCGCGATCACCCACCGGAGCGTCTTCGTGTCGAACGGCTTGTGCAGCACCGGGTTGTGCACGGTGGACAAGAACTCGCGGACCTCACCGGTGAAGGCGCCGGCGGTCATGAAGATCACCCGGTCTCCGAGCGCGGCGCGGTTCGCGCGGATCCACCGGTGGACGTCCATCCCGGTCACCGACCCCATCACGAGGTCGCACAGCACCAGATCGAACGTCGGCTCGGCCGACAGCGCCTCGAGCGCCCGCTGGCCCCCCTCGGCCGTGACCACGTCGTAGTGACGGAGCGCGCGCCGGATCGACGCCAGGATGTACGGCTCGTCGTCCACGACCAGGATCCGCCTCGGGCGCCGATCCTCGTCCCAGGTGTCGTCGAGGGAGTCGTCCTGGGCGGGGTTGTGCTCGCCCCACGACAGCACCTTGAGCTCGCGGATCAGATCGCCGATCCGATCGACCCCGGCGGTGGCCTCGACCACGAGCTGGGTCAACCGGTGGTTCTGTTCGGTCGGAGCAACCGATTCGAGCTCCTCCGCCAGGACGTTCAGGTTCGTCAGCACATAGGCGACGGCGTTGTTCATCCGATGCGCGAGGCGCCCCACCGGGGTGCCCCCGTCGGGCGAATCGGAACCATCGGCGGGGTCGGCGTCGTCGGCCATGTCCGTCCTCGGAGCACGGAGCGTCGTCGTCTGTTAACCCAAGCGGAGTCGAATCGGCGGCCGAGGAGTGAGATGGACGGACAGCCGGAGGCGTCTCCGCTGAAGAACATGACCGGGGGTGGCGGCTGCGGCTGTGGCTGCCTCGGGTTGTTGATGGCGCTCGCCGGGGGCCTCGCCCTCGCGAGCATCCCGCTCGGGTTCTGGGTCGACGGGGACGGCAGCCCGTTCGCGTTCGGGATCGGGGCGATCGTGTCCGGGATCCTGCTGTTCCTGCTCGGCACCTCGGTCTACATCGGCTCGTTGTTCCTGGACTGACGAACGCCGGGCGCCGGGCTACCATGGTGCATGCGTCTGTCCCGGATCGCGGTGTTCGTGGTGGTGTCGGCGTCGGTCGCCTGCAAGTCCGAGCAGGTCCTCGCTCAGCGCGAGGCGCGGCTGGTGTTCGCGCCGCCGCTGGTGGATCTCGGCGACGTGGCCGTCGGCGCCGAGGTGATCGGCGCGTTCGACGTGGACCAGGTCGACGGGCCGGACGGCGAGATCCGGAACGTGGTGGTGACGAACCTCGTCGGTGACGCGTTCCGGTACGACGGCGAAGACCGGATCGAGGTCCCGCACCTGTCGCGGATCCAGCTCCCGATCGTGTTCGCGCCGCTCGAGGCCGGGTGGTTCCAGGCGTCGGTCCAGGTCGTCCACGACGGGATCGACGAGGTCGCGCTCCTCGCGATCCGCGGCCACGCGGTGGCGGCAGACGCGTCCCTGGCCCCGCTGGCGGTCGACTTCGGGCGGGTCGCGCCCGGGTCGCTCGGCGGGTCCGAGGTGGTGATCACGAACCGCGGCACCGTCCCGCTCCACGTCACCGACCTGACGTTCACCCACCCGGCGTTCTCGGTCGGGGGCGGCGCGCCGACCGACGTGGCGCCCGGCCGCGACGCGGTGGTGCCGATCCGGTTCGCGCCGACCGACGACCTGCCGTTGGTCGCGACGTTGCAGGTCCACACCGGCGAGGTCGCGCTGCCGGTGGTCAGCCTGCGCGGCAACGACTGCACCGGCGGGCTCCCCGACGCCTACGACGTCGACCAGGACGGGTTCACCTCCTGCGCCGGCGACTGTGACGACGCCACGGCCGACGTCCACCCCGGCGCGGTGGAGCGGGTCGACGGGATCGATCAGGACTGCGACGGCCTCGTCGACGATGGCACCGCGGCGTTCGACGACGACGGAGACGGACGGTCCGAGGACGCCGGCGACTGCAACGACGGCGCCGGCGGGGTCGGGCCGGACGCGGTCGAGGTGCTCGGCAACGGGATCGACGACGACTGCGACGGGGTGGTGGACCTCGGCACCACCGACCTCGACGTCGACGGGTACGACCCGGCGATCGGCGGCGACTGCGACGACGGGGATCCCACGGTCCACCCCGGCGCCCCCGAGCTCGAGGACGCGCTCGACAACGACTGCGACGGCACGATCGACGAGGGCACCCCGGCGTTCGACGACGACGGGGACGGGATCACCGAGGCCGCCGGCGACTGCGACGACGCCCGCTCCGCGACCCACCCCGGCGCCCCCGAGCTCGCCGACTGGCAGGACAACAACTGCGACGGCGGGGTCGACGAGGGCACGGTGAACGCCGACGACGACGGGGACGGGTACAGCGAGATCGGCGGGGACTGCGACGACGCCGACGCGGCGGCCTCTCCCGGGCTCGGGTCCTGCCCGTAGCGTGTCGTTCCAGCACACCCACGGCGTGGTGATCGACGCGCCGGACGCGCTGCTGTCCATCGGCTCGGCCCGCGCGGTGCTCGACGACCTCCGCGCGGTGGCGACCCGCGCCGGGCTCGAGGTGTTCGGGCTGTGGCGGATCGGCCGGGAGCTCCCGCCGGCCCTCGACCCCGGCGACGCCGCGTGCGTCGGGGTCGGTCGGTCGGTCGAGAGCGCGCCCGAGCTCCTCGTTCGTGGGCTCGACGCGGTGGCCGCCGACCTCGGCGCGCGGTGGCCGGTGCGGATCGTCCACCAGCGGACCGGGCCGCCGCCGGCGCCCCCCGCGGCCGCGTGGCGCGCGCGTCAGCTCGAGGCGATCCTGTGGGAGGCGACGCGGACCCAGCGGACCCTCGCCCCGTTCGCGCGCGGCCGGGCTGCCGCCGACGCGGGGCCCGCGGCGGTCGCGCGGTGGGTGGCGCGCGATCCGCCGTTCGACCGGCTGGTGGACGCGCTGGGCTGGCACCGGCGGCTCCCGGATCGGGACCCGGAGGTCGATCGGCGGCTGGTCGAGGCGGTCCACCGGGCGGGGGTGCGGCTGGCGGTCGGGCGATCCGCGGACGCGCGGATCGGGATCAACGCGGTGTGCGGGTCCGCGACCCGTCGGCCGCCGGTGCGGGTCGGGCTGGAGCCGTCGGGGGAGGCGGGCGAACCCGGGATCCCGGACTGGCTCCCGAACCTGCGGTGGGCGCTCGCGCACCCGGCCGAGGCCTGTCCCTTCGCCGCCCTGCCCTTCGGCCGCCTCTTTCGGGAGTCGATGGGCGCCCGGCCCTTGGGGTAAAAGCCCCGTCATTTTCGTGGCTTGCAGCCCCAGTGGCGGGCCCTTGGCGAGGAG
>JBEBJW010000559.1:0-5389 GCA_040079715.1 Myxococcota bacterium
CCGTGACCGTCCACCCGGTCGGGTCGGCGTCGACCGACACCCGGTAGCTGCCGCGGTCGGTCGGCGCGCCGAGGGGCAACCGGGCCGGCGACCCTCCGCAGCCCACGACCCACGCCACCACCGCCAGCACCCGGGCGCCCGCGACCGTCAGCCGTGCGGCGCGAGATCCGGCGCGGTGTACGCCCGGTACAGCCACAACGCCACCACCCCCATCGCGATCAGCGGCAGGAACGACAGGAACATCGTGGACGAGAAGTACGCGTTCGCGCTCGGATCGTTCGGGTCCGAGCACACGGGACAGGCGAGCGCCGCCGCACCGAGCGTGTACAACGCGATCATCGGTACACCATCAGGTACAACACCGGCCACAGCAGCACGACGAAGTACCAGAACAGGCGACCCGCCCAGAACTGGTCGGACGTGAGGCGCTCGGCCCACAGCGACCGGGCGAGCAGCATCAGCACGATCGAGCCGCCGACCGCGTGGAGCCCGTGGGTCCCGACGATCAGGTAGAAGAACGCGCCGTGGGTCGAGCTGGTCAGCGTGAGCCCCTCGCGGAGCATCGACACCCACTCGAACCCCTGGAACACCAGGAAGAACGCGCCGAGCCCGATCGCGACCAGCAACGGGGCCCGCGCCGATCGCGGCCCGACCCGGTCGAACTGCCGGCCGGCCCACCACGCGACCCCGCCGCTGATCAGCAGCGCGACGGTGTTGATCGCGGTCGCCTCGAGCGGGAGCCGCGGCTGACCCGGGGGCGGCCACATCGGCGCCGCCGCCTTCGAGATCGAGAACGCGCTGATGAACCCGGCGAAGAACATCAGCTCGGTCAGGATGAAGATCGTCACCCCGAGGACCTCGTTCGGCACCACCTTCCGCCGAGGCTTCGGCGGCGGGTGGACCAGGCGGAGCTCCCCCGGCGACACGAACGCTCCTCCGGCCCCGCCCGCCCTAGTGGCCACCGCCGCCGCCTTCGGCCGGCGCGGCCTCGTGGGCAGGGGCCTCGCCGCCGTGCTCACCGTGCCCGCCGGCCGCGGCGTGCTCGGCCTCCGCGCGCTCCTTCGCCGCGATCGCAGCGACGTTCACCCACCGGGTGCCCTCGTGCTTCATCACGTCCGGGGCCACCGCGGCGAAGAACAGGAACATGAACACCACCGAGGTGGCGAGGAAGTAGTGGACGAACCGCTTCTCCACCGTGAGGTGCATGAAGTAGTGGACGACCATCGACGCCTTGACCACCGCGATCCCGAACGCGGTGATCAGGGTCAGCCACTTGATGCCGATCATCGGGCCGGTGACCGAGATCAGGAACAGGACCAGGAGGGCGATCCAGATCTTGACGTAGTGCTCGACCGAGTGGATGTGCTCGTCGTGGTGCTCGGCGTGGGCGTGGGTCCCCGCGGCGGCGCTGGTCGGACCCGAGGCATGATGCGCGTGATCGGACATGGGTGCTCCGCTACTTCGCGATGTACAGCAAAGGGAACAGGAAGATCCACACCAGGTCGACGAAGTGCCAGTAGATCCCGACGAGTTCCACGCGGTGGAGCTCCTCGTTCTTCATGGCGCTGAGCGCGACCCACCCCATCAGGATCATCCCGACGATCACGTGGCAGCCGTGGATCCCGGCCGCGGTGTAGTAGAATGACCAGAACGGGTTCGCCGAGATGGTGTACCCGTGGTGGATCTCGTTCGCCCACTCGAACGACTTGATCACCAGGAAGGTGCCGCCGCCGAGGATCGTCGCCCCGAGCCACATCGCGGCGCCGCGACCGTTCCGGAGCTGGGCCTGGCGGTGGGCGAGCACCGCGAACAAGCTCGAGGTGAGCAGCACGAACGTGTTGGTGCCGCCGGCCAGGGTGTTGGTGTGGATCGCGTAGCCCGCCCACTCCGGGTGGCCGATCCGGTGCATGATGTACGACGCGAGCACGCCGCCGAAGATCACGACCTCGGACGCGAGCAACCACCACACGGCGAGCTTCGCGGTGAGGATCCCGGTCGCGGATCGGGTGGTGGCGATGGGCTTGAAGGCCATGGCGGTGTTCACCTGAAGGGAGAGGTGGCGGTCGGCCGGGCGGCGTGAGGCGGCGCCCGACCGTCGAATCACGTCAGTTCGGCGAGTTCTGCGGCCAGTAGTCGTCCTTTCGGCCGGGGACGGAGAACTCGTAGGGTCCGCGGTACACGACCGGCATCGCGTCGGGCGGGAAGTTGCCGTGCGGCGGCGGCGACGGCGCCTGCCACTCGAGCGTGTTCGCCTTCCACGGGTTGGCGGTCGCCCGTTCGCCCCGGAACATGCTCCAGAACAGGTTGAACAGGAACACGAACTGGAACGCGATCAGGACGAGCAGGCTGCAGGTCGCGACGATGTTCAGCATCTGGAGGTCCGGCGTCGAGACGTCCGGGAAGTTCGAGTAGTCGTAGATCCGGCGGTGCTGGCCGGCCGCGCCCGTGATGAACAGCGGGATGAAGATGAAGTTCAGCGGGATGATCGTGCCCCAGAAGTGAATCTTGCCGAGGGTCTCGCTCATCATCCGCCCGAACATCTTCGGGAACCAGAAGCTCAGCGACGCGATCGGGAAGAACGTGTAGTGGAAGTGGGCGACCACGAAGTAGGTGTCGTGGAAGAACACGTCGGCACCGGACGCGCCGAGGAAGATCCCGGTGATGCCGCCGATCAGGAACTCGGCGATGAACCCGAGCGCCCACAGCATCGGCACGGTGAACCGGATCGAGCCCCCGTACAGCGTGGCGATGTACAGGAACATCATCTCGGCCAGCGGGATCGAGATCAACACCGTGGTGATGGTGAAGATGTTCGCCATCCGCGGGTCGATCCCGGCGATGAACTGGTGGTGCGCCCACACGAAGAACGACAGCACGCCGGTGCCGATGACCGTGTACAGGATCGTCTGGTAGCCGAACAGCTTCTTGCGGGAGAACGTGGTGATGATCTCCGCCACGACACCGATCGTCGGCAGGAGCACCACGTACACCTCGGGGTGCCCGAAGAACCAGAACAGGTGCTGCCACAGGATCGGGTCACTGCCGCGGTTCGGGTCGAAGAACCCCGTCCCGAGCTGCTGATCGAACAGCAGCATGATCGCGCCGGCGATCAGCGGGCCGACCGACACCATGAACAGGATGCTGGCGATGCAGATCATCCACACCACCATCGGCACGTCCTTCGCGCCCATCCCCGGGGCGCGGGAGTTCATCGCGGTGGTGATGAAGTTGATCCCGCCGATCAGGAACGCCGCGAACTCGATCGCGACCGCCACCACCCACAGGGACGAGCCCATCGGGGTGAGGTTGTACTCGGACTTGGCCGACAGCGGCGGGTAGGCCGTCCACGCGCCGCCGAACCCGCCGCCGGGCACCAGCCACGACGCGATGATGATCACCGCCGAGATGAAGAACAGCTGGTACGACAGCCGGTTCAGCCGGGGGAACACCATGTCGTCCGCGCCGATCATCAGCGGGATCAGGAAGTTGCCGAACGCCGCGATCAACACCGGCATCGCGACCCAGAAGATCATCACGGTGCCGTGGTTGGTGACGAGCGCGTTGTACTCGCCGGGCGACACCACGCCGAACCCGGGCACGTTGGCCCCGGGAAACGCGAGCTGCATCCGGAAGCAGTAGGCGAAGAAGCCACCGAACAACGCCATGAACATGCCGGTGAACATGTACTGCATCGCGATGAACTTGTGATCCAACGGGAAGATGTACTTCTCGAGGAACGTCGGCTCGTGGTGATGCGCGTGGGCGTCGTGGTGGTGCGGATCGATCTTCACGGTCTCGGACATCGTGTTCCTCGCCGTCTCTCAGTTCGTGCTGGCGCTTGCGAGCCAAGCCGCATGCTGTTCGGGGGTCTCGACGAAGATCCGCGCGGGCATCAGGCCGTGGCCGATGCCGCAGATCTCGGCGCACTGGATGTCGAACTCGCCCGCGACGGTCGGCTGGAACCAACCGGTGATCTCCCGGCCCGGGATCGCGTCCTGCTTGAGCCGGAACACGGGGACCGAGAAGCTGTGGAGCACGTCACGCGACGTGAGCTTGAAGTGATGGACCTTGTCGAGCTCGACGTGCATTTCGTCGACCGTCTCGATGTCGTCCGGGGTACCGAGCTGCCCGTCCTTGCCTGGGTGGCGGAAGCTCCACGCCCACTGCTGGGCCACCACCTCGACGGTGGCGGCGGGCTCGGGCAGATCCTGCTTCACGATGTACCAGACCCGCACGGCGGCTGCGATGATCGCGAGATCGCACAGGATGATCGCGTAGTGCGGCCAGTTGATCCACCGCTTGAGGTCGGGCTCGTTGCCGGTGTAGTACGCGGCGGGCACGCCCTCCTTGTACCGAAACCGCCACAACAGCCAGAAGAACACCCCTGCGGTGAGTCCACCCCAGAAGAGCACCATCACACCCACGAGGTTGATGACGAAATCGACCTCGTGTGCGAACGTGGACGCAGGCTGGATCAGGCTCTCGATCATGATGAACCGCCGCTCACAGCAGGATGAAGATGCTGACGATGATGATGAACAGGAACGCGCCGATCATCGTGACGACGAACGTCCGGTTCGCGATCTGATCCGGATCTTGTTCGACGGCCATGTCCGACTCCGACTCGAAACGTTGAAGTGCTACTTGCGAAGCGTCTGGATGTAGGCGACCACGTCGTGCATCGCCTGGTCGTCGGCCAGCGTCGCGGCCATCGGGCGCATCTGGTTGCCCCGGATGTCCTTCGGGTTGGCGCCGCGGATCCCGCCCTTGAACTTCCCGAGCTGCTTCACGAGGTACCAGTCGTTCTGGGTCGTGAGCGCGGGGGCCCCGAGCTGGGGATTGCCGGCGCCCTCCGGGCCGTGGCAAGCGAGGCAGGTGTTGAACAGCTGCTTGCCCTTCTCAGCGTCGCCGCCCTGGACCGACAGCACCTGGGCAGCGGCCGGCATGCTCGACACGTACATCGCGACGGCCTGCACGTCCGTCTCGGTCTCCAGCGCCAGCGACATCGGGCGCATCCGCATGCCTTCGACGTCGTCGAAGTGGGTGCCGCGGACGCCGCCGCGGAACTTGTGGAGCTGCTCCGTGATGTACCAGTCCGGGAGTCCGGCGATCGCCGGCGCCTGGATCTCCGGCTTGCCGACGGCGCCGGCGGCGTGGCACGGCTGGCAGTAGTTCGTGAACAGGAACTCGCCGTGATCGACCGTGGCGGCTGGAGCGACCTGGCACCCCGACCCGGTGGAGACGGCGGACGGCACGAGCGCGAGCGCCAAGGCGAGGAGCCCGGCGGCAACGCTGTGCGTGTGGTGATGCGCCCTCATGGGTTCGCTTCCCCTCCCAACAAAGGGGGTGTTTCTAGCAGGTGGGACGGCGCGGGCCAGTGCCCCAAAAC
>JBEBJW010000560.1:0-5388 GCA_040079715.1 Myxococcota bacterium
CCACCCGCGCATCGCGCCTCCCACCCTCCCATCATGCCGGGGCGACCGACCGATGACAACGCGGAACGGCACGAACCGTCGCGCAGCACGCCCCACGGTTGTGCAGCTCTGCTAGAGTCGCCGGAGGAGACGGCGTGGACATCGAGCTCGTCGCCCGCGGGTTCCTGGTGGAGCTCCGGGGCAAGCGGTCGCAGGTCCAGTGGTCGCGGCGCCTCGGGTACCGCAGCAACGTCGCATACGCGTGGGAGAGCGGGCGGCGGTGGCCCACCGCGGCCGAGATGCTCCGGGCGGCGGCGCGGTCCGGGATCGACGTGACGGCGGCGCTGGTGCGGTTCTACGGGTCGCGTCCGCCGTGGCTGACCGACGACCCGACCACCCCCGAGGCCGCCGCCGCGCTGCTCGACGACCTGCGCGGGCGGGCCCCGGTCGCCGAGCTGGCCCGGCGGGCGGGGGTGTCGCGGTACGGCTTGACCCGGTGGCTGTCCGGCCAGACCCAGCCGCGGCTGGTGGACTTCTTCCGGGTGATCGAGTCCGCCACGCTGCGCCTGGTCGACTTCGTGGCGTGCTTCGTCGATCCGGAGGCGATCCCGCCGCTGGCCGAGCCGTGGCGGCGGCTGGTGGCGCGTCGGAAGGGCGCGGCCCAGCACCCGTGGACCCAGGCGATCCTCCGGGCGCTCGAGCTCGAGGACTACCGGGCGTTGCCCGCCCATCGCCCGGGGTGGGTCGCCGAGCGGCTCGGGATCCCGCTCGAGGTCGAGGACGCCGGGCTGACGTTCCTGATCGACACCGGCCAGCTCGCGTTCACCGGCAGCCACTGGGCGCCGTCGCCGCTGATGGTCGACACCGCGATGACGCCGGACGTGGGGATCGCGCTCAAGACGCACTGGACCGAGGTCGCGGCCGCGAAGCTCCGGGCCGGCGCCCCGGGGCAGTACTCGTACAACGTGTTCGTCACGTCGCGGGAAGACCTCGAGCGGATCCGCGAGCTGCACCTCGGGTACTTCCGCGCCCTGCGGGCGGTGGTCGCGGCGTCGGACCGGGCCGAGGTGGTCGCGGTGGTCAACGTCCAGCTGATCCCGCTCGGGGACTGACCGAGCGGCGACCAGCGAGCGTCATCGCCCGGCCTCGGGGTCGATGTGATCCGAGGTCGAATGCCCCATCTCGTCGAGGAACCTCGCCGCCCACGGCAGCGCACGGAGCTTGGTGGGTCGCACTTTCGCCAACACCTTGAACGAGTGGGAGCCCTTGCCGTACTCTCCCGAAGGGGTGCCCTTGGTCGCTGCGGCGAGCGCGTCGTAGACGAACGCCTTCGACTTCTTCTCCAGGGAGGCGCCCTCCGCCGGTAGCTTGTTCACATCGAGCTTGGGACCGAACACCGCGGTCAGCGCGTCGCGATCCGACAGCAACCAGGTCTCCGTGCACACTGTCATCAAGTGAAGCTGATCGTCGGTCGCTGAGGACGGCTTCGCCCAACGGTCGCCCGGGCGACTCGCCACGTGGGTCCATGGGTCGGAAGGCGACGGTGGCCTGGGAAGATCCTCGGCGTCGACGAGGAGCCAAACCTCGGCGCGGGCCTCCGAGAGCGCGAGGCAGAACGCGTCGTACGCGCTCTTCCGTCCGCCGCAGGCGATGACTCTGGGCTTCTGCTCGATGCCAGCCGCCTCGAACAGCTTGCTGAACGCCTTGCGGCACTCGCTGGCGAGGGTGGGGTGCCGGTCGCCGCCCCCTTCGACGTACAGCTCGCGGGGGAGGTCGCGTCGGTCTGGGCCCACCTCCCCGGAGGCGCGCTTCTTGGGCTTCACCATCGTGTACCCCCGAGACGGCCGGACATCCAGAGGTTGCCGAGCGAGCCGAATTGGCGCCATCGGTCTACCTCGTCCTGGCTCAGGCGGCTCACCACGGAGGTGGCGCCACGCTTCTCGCAGACCACCACGCTGCGGGCAAGATCGGTCATGGCGTCCACGAGCTGGGTGGAGTGGGTCGTGACGACGACCTGGACCCTGGAACTCGCTTCCACCAGGAGGTCTCGCAGCGTTGGAAACACGTCGGGGTGGAGACCGAGCTCCGGCTCCTCGATGACGATCAGGCGCGCCGCGCCCGGGTCGAGCAGGATCGCGAGGAGCGTGAGGTACCGCAGCGTACCGTCGGAGAGCCGGTGCGCCGGCACGTTGCGGTCGCCCTCCGTGACGTAGAGCTGCAGTCGTCCGCCCTCGGGCGCGACCTCGATGTCCGTGTAGCCTGGGGCGAGGTCCGAGAGGCGCTCGAGCAGCTTGCGCTTGGTCGCGGGTTCCCGCTTCAGGACCGCGAGCCGAGCGGGGAGGTTCGAGAAGTCCTCCAAAAGGCGGTCCGTCTGCACGTCCGCGCGACAGGCGGCGCGAATCGGCGCGTCCGGACCGAAGCTCCACGAGCGATAGATCAAGATTCCAGCCAGTAAGTCGCCGACTGCGGCCACCTCGGGGTAGTTCTCCGGGTCGCGGCGCTGGGACAGGATCGACTGCGTGCGATCGATTTGGGCCCGCTTGAGTTGCCGCGCCTTCCCGCCGGCGACGTTGATCATGGGCCTGCCGCCCTCATATCCGAAGTAGAAATAGGGCTTCGGAGAGCCGTTCTCGTCCTCGATGCGCTCGTCCAGAACAACGAAGGAGCCTCCTTCGCTACCGAACAGCAAGCGATAGCCAACGGGCGGGACCTTGGGGCCCCTTCGCACGAGACCTGGCGCGAACAACACCTCGATGGCTGCTTCCGTGGCCCGGCTCGATCCGCTTCGCCAGATCCACTCCTCGACGCCACCGCCCTGACGGATGGGCAAGGGGAGGTCTCTCGGGACGGCTCGGAGGACGGCGAGGGCCTCCACGAGGTTCGACTTTCCCGAACCGTTCGGTCCGATGAGCACGTTCAACGCCTCCAGATCAACCACGGTCGCGCCAGGTCCGTAGGAGAGGAAGTCGGTGAGGGTGATCCGCGTCAGCACGATGTGCTCCGAAGGCTTGCGGGCCATCTAGCAGACCGTCCGTGATTGTGCGACGAGGGTGTTCGAGCGAGCGCGACGACTACCGCGCGTAGCCCGTCCATCGCTCGGGGTGGGTCGCCGGTCGTCGCGCGGGATCCGACTTGGCACCGCGCACCGCCCGTGCAAGGCTCCGCCCGGTCGAACGGAGGGAACGATGGCCAAAGTGACGGGGATCGGCGGGGTGTTCTTCCTCGCGAAGGGCGACAAGGGCGCGCTCGCCGCCTGGTACCGCGACCACCTCGGGATCGAGCTGTCGCCGTGGGGCGGCGCGGTGCTGCGGTGGCCCGACGACACCGCGAACGACGGCGGCCTCACCGTGTGGACCGTCGCCGCGCCGGACAGCAAGTGGTTCGCGCCGAGCGCCGCGCCGTTCATGATCAACTACCGGGTCGACGACCTCGACGCGCTGCTGGCCGAGCTCGCGGCGAAGGGCGTCGCCGCGGTGGGCGGACCCGAGACCCACCCGAACGGCAAGTTCGCGTGGATCCTCGACCCCGACGGCAACAAGGTCGAGCTGTGGCAGCCGTGGGCCTGGGCCGAGTCCGCGACCTGACCCACCCAGGTCGGCCCGTGTCGCCCGGATCGGGCCGGGACCTCAGTCCGCGCACACCGCCGGGACCACCCAGTCCACCGCCACCTTCGCCCCGGCGGGGGCGGCGTCGCGGAGGGTGACCGTGCCGGTCGCCGCGTCGAACGTCGCCCGGGCCGACTCGCCGTCGACCGTGACCTCCACCGTGTCCGGCAGCGCGTCCGACCCGAGCACGAACGACGGCGGGCGCTGGCCGAGGCCGTCCGCCACCTGGTCGAGGTCGTCGCCCCACCCGCGGTCGCACAGGTCGATCACCACCCCGCCGGTCGCGTCCGCCGCGTCGGCGTAGCCCTCGCCCCCGTCGCCGCACCGGCCGCGCGCGTCCGCCACCGCCGACACGATCACCGACGCGCTGTACGTGCCGAAGTCGTCGACCCAGTAGTCCGCGTCGCGCCCGGACTGCTCGGGCTCGTCCGACACCGTCAGCACCACCAGCTCCGATCCGGGCCGGAGGAAGGTCGCGTTGCACTCGGTCGGCGCGTTCTCGGCCAGCGCCCGGCTCGCGAGCTCGAGCAGCGCCTCGGTCAGATCGTCGTCCGGCGACGGGTCGAACGCGTGGTCGGCGATCCGGCCGGCGGCGTTCGGGTCGCCGGCGGTGTACACCGGCCCGTTGCTGCACCCGTCGTCGCTGGTGACGAGGATCGCCTGCCAGTCGGCCGCCGCCGTCAGCGCGTCGAGCAGCCGCGGCAGGCCCTCGGCGAGCTCGTCCGCGTAGTTCGCGGCCATCGAGCCGCTGTGATCGACCGCGAGCAGCAGATCGACCTGCGGCGTGCCCACGGTGAACGTCCGGTGCTCGGCCGCGCCGTACACCGCGGCGTACGATACCGACGCCGACGACGCGCCGGCCTCCCAGGTGATCGCGATCGTCGCGGCGGTGGTCCGCGGCGCCTCGCCGTCGAGCCGGACGGTGAGGGGGACCGGGACCCCCGGGTGCACGATCCGCGGCAGCTCGACGTCGGTGAGGTCGAGCCTCGCCAGGTCGGTCGACGGGCTGAACACGATCGCGTCGACCACGTGATCGACCGTGTCGTGGTTCACCAGGTTCACCGTGGCGGTGCCGTCGCACGGGACCACGGTGGTGCCCGGGCCCACCGGCTCGACCGCCACGTCCGGCGGGGGCGGCGCGTCCGTCGGGGTCGCGCTCGACCCGTCGCCTGCGCCGTCACACGCGGTCAGCAGCCACCACCCAATCACGCGCGACCTCGATCCCGGGGGTTGCCCCGCCCACGGAAGGCCCGGGTGGGGCCCCCCACGGAAGGCAGGTGACGAACGTTACCCTCAGGATCGCGCCGCGGTCACTGGTTGCGCTTCGCCCGGAAGTCTTCCTCGAGGACCCGCGACTGGACCACGATCTGCCGCGGGGTCAACCCGGACTCCTTGTAGAACACGAACTCGACCTTCCGCTCGTTCACCGTGGTCGCGGTGGCGAGCTTCTCGCCGATCCCGTGGGCGGTGACGCGGGCGTCGGCCACGCCGGACTTGTTGCGGAGGAGCTCCGCCACGGCGTTCGCGCGGTCCTGCGACAGGATCTTGTTGGTCTCGTCGTCGCCGCTCGCGTCCGACAGGCCCACCACCAGGCAGTTCCAGTCGGAGGTCTTCAGGATCTGGACCGCCTCGTCGATCACCGGCATCTCGGTGTCGGCGACGGTCTTGCTGCCGGTGTCGAAGTGGACCGGGGCGATGATCGGCGCCTTGGCGGCGGCCGGGGCCGGGGCCGGGTCCGGCGTCGCCACCTCCGGCTCCTTCTTCTTGCAGCCGGTGGCCAGGACAGCGAGGGTCATCCACATAG
>JBEBJW010000561.1:0-5388 GCA_040079715.1 Myxococcota bacterium
CGGACGGCGGCACGGACGGCGGCTCCGTCCGAGGCGCCGCTCGGGGCTACTGCCGGGGTTCCCTCCGCGCCCGCACCCGAGCCGCTGGGGTCGTCGTTCCCGCCGCGCCACACCAACCCGGGGTTCGGGTTCGGCGCGGCGTACCTGAACGCCGGGGCGACCGTGCGGCCCGGAGTCGCGCTCGAGCTCCGGCGGGAGATCGCGTTGTCGCGGTCGTTCCAGTTCGATCTGACGCTGTCGGCGGGCCTCACCACCCCGCAGAACACGGCGGCGGTGATCGGCTGGGGCACGCAGCTCGGTGGGTCGATCACCGACGCGTTCGGGGACGTCCACGACTGGGCGCGCGAGCCGCCGGCGCGGGGGCTCCGGCACTTCGGGGCCCTGTTCGCGTACTTCGGGCTCGGGTTGTCGTACGTCGCGGTGCCGGTGACGTGGATCGTGAGCCCGGTCGCGTCGGCCGGGCACGCGGTGGCCGGGCCGACGATCAGCTGGCACACGGGCCCCGAGGCCCCGAACCTGTACCTCGAGCTCGGCGCGGGCGGCACGCTGTACGGCGATCCGGCCCACGGCGGGCCGCAGGTCGGGGTCGGGCCGATGGTCGGCGCGGGAGCCCAGATCGGCCGGCAGACGGTCGGCGCGCGGGTCCTGGCGTGCCCGTCGACGCTCCACACCGGCACCGGGACGGACACGGTCTGGACCGGCGCGGTGGTCGTCGGGCTCTGATCCTCCGCTAGCCCCGCACGGCTGACGCCACCCGGAGGTAGTTGCCGCCGAGGATCTTGCGGATCCGAACCTCGGACCAGCCGCGATCCAGCAGGTCCTGGACCAGCATCGGGTGGTGGGTCACGTCGAGGAGGTCGTGCGGGGGCACGATCATCCCGTCGTAGTCGGTGCCGATCGCGGCGGAGTCCTCGCCGAACCGGTCGACGAGGTGGGCGAGGTGGGCGACGATCGCGGCCCGCGAGCAGGTCCACGCGACCGGGGCGAGGAAGTTCGACTGGTACATCACCCCCACGACGCCGCCGCGATCGACGATCGCCTTCACCTGCGCGTCGTCGAGGTTCCGCCAGTGGGGCCGGACGGCGGACAGGCCGGTGTGCGACACGATCGGCGGGGTAGCGGTCCCGTGGACGGCGAGGGCGTCCCAGAACGTGCGGGTGCCGGCGTGCGCGAGGTCGACCAGGATCCGGTTCGCGACGCACGCCTCGACGATCGTCCGGCCGCGCCCGGTGAGCCCGTGATCCCGCCCGAGCGGGCTGTTCGTGCCGCCGAGATCGCTGCTCGTGAGGTGGATCAGCGTGATCCGGTGGAGCTGCTGCCCGAGCGGGCCGTCGAGCACGGTCGGGTCCGCCGACACCGCGTTGCCGCCCTGCAGCGACAGCCACATCGCGGTCTTGCCAGCGGCGCGGGCCCGGGCGTAGCCGGCGCGGTCGGTGACGAGGGCGAGCTCGGTGGGGTGCGCCTCGATCCGGGCGGTGGCGCGCGCGACGTTCGCGAGGGTGGTGGCGAGGCGGTTCCGGGCGGGCCGGAACACGTTGGTGGCGATGTCGTACACCACCCCGGTCAGGCCGGCCTCGCGGATCCGCGGGTAGTCGGTGTGCCCGATCATCGGGCGGACCCGGGTGGCGACGCCGTGGTGGCGCTCGGGGCGGTACCCGACGAGGCGCACCGGCACCTCGAGATCGCAGTGCAGGTCGATGAAGTCCGACCCGAGCAGCAGCTCGCACGCCGCGGTCGACACGGACAGCGAGCGTGCCCACGCGGCGGTATCGGCGCGGTGATCGACGTACGCGAGGGTCATCGGGCACCGTCCGTAGCGCACGAAGCACCGTCCGGCCAGCCGGGCGCTCGCCCGGTCGCGCTCCGTGGCAGGCCCGTCCGGGGCCGAGGGGGTTGCGTCGGGCGGTGTCCTCCGGTACGACCCGGCCTGTCACGGAGGCGGTTCCCGGATGTCCGAACGGTTCAGCGGATCGACGCGCGGGTGGATCACGGTGGTCGTCGCGGTCGCCGTGTGGCTCGGCCTCGTCGGCCCAGCCCGCGCCCAGACCGCCGGGGAGGCGCGGGATCTCGCGCTGGTCGCGCTCCGGCTCGAGTTCCAGCGCGACGGGCTCGCCGCCACCCCGGACGAGCTGACCAAGGCGTTCGACGGCGCGTGCAACCGCGGGTACAACCCGGCGTGTCGGCGGTCGACCTGGCTCGTCGACGGCCGGCCGGATCCGAACCGGGTGGTCGGGGTGTTCGAGCCGTCGTGCGAGGCGGGCGACGTGGTGGCGTGCCTGGTCACCGGCTGGGCGCTCGACCAGATCGCGGCGGTCCAGACCAACGCCGACGACCGCGACCGCACCTGGCGGAAGGCGGCCCGCCAGCTGAAGGCGGACTGCGACGGCGGCTACCAGCCCGCCTGCCACGACTACGCCGGCTACCTGTACGACAACAAGGGCGTGGTGTCGGATCCGGCCCCGGCGCTGCGTCGGTGGAAGGCGGCCTGCGACGCCGGCGAGCTCGCGAGCTGCACCACCCTGGCCCGGCTGTACCGCGACGGCGGATCCGGGGTCACCGCGAGCCCCGAGCTCGCCGGGAAGCTCGCGACCCAGGCCTGCACCGGCGGGTACATCGACGGCTGCGCGGTGGTCGGCGAGCTGACCGACGCCGGCTGGTCCGCGGCGAAGCTCGACGCGTTCTACGGCAAGCTGTGCGACGCCGGCCACCGCGAGAGCTGCTGGCGGCTCGCGCGGGTGTACTACGACGGCATCCACCCCGAGCCGACGCCGGGCCGCCTCCAGGGCCTGTTCGAGCGCGGGTGCGACCTCGGGCACGCCCGGAGCTGCTACGAGGCGGGGCGGTGGGACCTCGACCACGGCGGCGACATCAACCAGGCCGCCGGGCGGTTCGGGCGGGCGTGCGAGCTCGGCGACGCGGCCGGCTGCTCGTCCCAGGTCGACCTGATGCTGACCGGGCGGGTCGCGGGCACGGTCCGCGAGGCGTACGACGCGTTCAACGTCGCGTGCGATGTCCACCAGTCGATCCGGGCGTGCATGGTGCTCGCGTTCGCCCTGATCGACGGGGTCCAGGTCCCGCGCGACGCCGAGCGCGGGCGGGCGCTGCTCCAGCGGGTGTGCGTCGACGAGCGCTCCGACGCGGCCTCGTGCTTCACCCTCGGGCGGTCGTTCGAGGAGGGGCTCGGCGGCGACCGCGACCGGACCGAGGCCACGAAGTACTACCGGTGGGCCTGCGCGGCCGATCACTACGAGGCGTGCATGCGCCGCGGCGATCTGCTGGTCAGCGACGTCGGCGTCCGGCGCGACGACCACGAGGCGCTCAACATGTACCAGCGGGCGTGCGACGGCGCGATCGCCGGCGGCTGCTACGAGGCCGGCCGGATCCTCGACGAGGCGACGTACGTGAAGCAGGACCTCGCGCAGGCGGCGGTGTACTACGGCCGGGCGTGCGACGCGGGCGAGGCGCGCGGCTGCTTCGGCCTCGGGAAGGTGTCCGAGCGCGGCGCGAACGGCACGCCGGACATGAAGGGCGCGCGGGACGCGTACGAGCGGGCGATCGCGGCCGGGTCGCTCGACGCGAAGCGGGCGCTCGCGCGGCTGCTGTGGAACGGGTACGGCGGCGGGCGGGCCCACGGCCGGGCGAAGCAGCTGTGCCGCGAGGCCTGCCAGTCCGGCGACGCGGTGGCGTGCCGCGGGCCGTCGTTCCTGTAGCCCGCGCGCCCGGCCGAGCCCGCCCCAGCGCGGTCAGCTGACGATCACCCGCCAGCTCTCGGGCCACTCCTCGCGCGCGCCGGTCGAGCGCACGTCGAGGAAGTCGACCGCCTCGAGCTTCCGGCCGATCCACCGCTCGGCGAGCTTCCGGTCGACCCCGAGCCACTCGAGGTAGGCGCCGTCGTCGTCGTACGGCAGGTACAGGAACCACTTCGGGTGGGCCTCGGCGAGCTGGGTCTTGGTCGCCCCGTCGAACGGCTCGCCGGACGGCGCGAAGTAGATCCGGCGGATCGAGCCGTCGTCGCGCATCCCGAGGAAGAACGCGGCGCGCTTGCCGCACAGCCCCACCGACAGCTGGCGGGCCCAGTCGTGCAGGCGGAACTCGAACCGGTACCGGGCGGTGCTGGTGGGCACTACGGGTCGACCTCCCACAGGACGAACGCGCCGCCGGACACGATCACGTCGGATCGACCCCGAGCCGGTGGTGGCGCGGACGTAGTCCGGGGCGGACCGGAGCGAGTCGAACCCGAGGTCGGTCACGTCGGCGCCCCAGTCGGGGTCGGCGAACACCTCGAGGTCGTAGTCGCCGCCGTACGGCAGGCGGAGGACGGTGTCCCCGACGGACTCGATCGTGATCGCGGCGCCGGGCTCGGGGAGGGCCTCCACGTCGACGCCGCCGCCGGTGGCGTACAGGTCGAGGTCGCCGACCAGGCCCTCGCCGGTGATCCGGTCGGCGGTGACGAGCTGCCGGCCGGTGAGGTCGTACAGGGCGGCGTCGCCGTCGAGGAGCACGATCTCGGCGTCGATCGCCGGCGGCCCCTCGACCACGAAGTCGACGCCGGTTCGGGCGACGCGGGTGCGGCTCCACAGGTCGAGCAGGCCGTCGGCGACGGTCACCCCCCACCGGGTGGTGCCGAGGGCGGCGTCGGCGGCGCCGCGGGTGATCCCGGAGGCCCACGGCGCGACCTCCACCTCGAACGCGTCGGGGGCGGAGCCCGAGTACACGACGGAGCCGCGCTCGAGGTCGCAGAACGCGCGGGTCACGCCGTCGGCGGGGAGGGTCTGGACGAACGACTGCTCGACGGAGGCGCAGCCGCCGGCGGCGACGGCGACCGCGGACGCGAGTACCAGGGACCGGGTCATCCCGAGAACCTACCACCCGGCGCTGCGCGGCGCACCGGGGCGGGTTACGCGTCGGTCGAGCGCCCCCGTAGCTCAGTGGATAGAGCAACTGATTCCTAATCAGTAGGCCGTAGGTTCGATTCCTATCGGGGGTACACTTTAAAGGCCGGTTTTAGAGCGTTCGAAATCGCGGGTCTTGTACTGACTGTCAGTACCTCCGACACTCGGATCGGGAGGTCGACGATGATCGACAAGCCGTTGCGCTGGCGCCTGGGCTCCCGCGAACGTTCGAAAGGCCGCTACTGGTGGATGGAGACGGGCCGCGCTGAGGACCGCCTCAGCCTGACCCTCGGGTTCATCACCGAGGAGGAGGCGTCGACGGCCCTCGCGACGATGAACCGCGAGGAAGAGCGGACCATCGGAACGCCGTACTACCGCCGGATCCTGCGTCGGCACGAGACCGATCCGGACGGGGTCCTCACGTACCTGCTTCGCGGTGAGGCAGCCCACGAGCCGTTCGGAATGGAGCCCACCGACTACGGGGCCCTGCCGCTTC
>JBEBJW010000562.1:0-5387 GCA_040079715.1 Myxococcota bacterium
GCGGCGGGGGACGCGGGCCGGTGGGACCGGCTCGACCCGTGGTCCGGGACCGGGGTGTTCGACAGCGTCGCCGCCGGGCGGATCGCGTACGCGCTCGGGCTCGCCGGGCCGGCGCTGGCGGTCCACACCGCGTGCAGCGCGTCGCTGGTGGCGATCCACCTCGCGGTCCGAGCGCTCCGGTCCGGGGAGTGCGATCTGGCGCTGGCCGGCGGGGTGAACCTGCTGCTCGCCCCGGAGCCCACTGCGTACTTCGCCGCGCTCGGCGCGCTGTCGGCCACGGGCCGGTGCCGGACGTTCGACGCCGCGGCGGACGGGTACGTGCGCGGGGAGGGGGTCGGGCTGCTCGCGTTGAAGCGGCTCGACGACGCGCTCGCCGCCGACGATCCGGTGGTCGCGGTGATCCTCGGCACGGCGGTGAACCAGGACGGCCGGACCACCGCGCTGACCGCGCCGTCCGGGCGGGCCCAGCAGGCGGTGATCCGCGAGGCGCTGGCCGACGCCAGGGTCGACCCGGCGGCGATCGGGTTCGTCGAGGCGCACGGCACCGGCACTCCCCTCGGCGACCCGATCGAGCTCGCCGCGCTCGGCGAGGTGTTCCGCGGCGACGGCCGGCCGGTGTACGTGTCGTCCGGCAAGACCCAGCACGGCCACCTCGAGGCCGCCGCCGGGGTCGCCGGGGTGATCCGGGCGATCGGCGCGATCCGGTCGGCGACGATCCCGCCGCACCTCCACCTCGACGCGCTGAACCCGCGGATCCACCTCGGCGGGACCCGCCTGCGGATCGCGCGCGACGGCGCCGGGTGGGACGACGGGCCGCGCCTCGCCGGGGTCAGCGCGTTCGGGCTGTCCGGCACCAACGCCCACCTCGTGCTCGGCCCACCGCCGGACCGCGGAGACGACGGCTCCATCGGGATCGATCGGCCGGTGCTGGTCGCAGTCAGCGGCCCGACCGAGGCGATCGTCGCCGCCCGGTGGGATCAGGTCGTCGCCGCCGTCGCCTCCGGGGTCCCGGTCCCGTCCGCCGCCCGGGCCGCCGCCGACGGTCGGGCGGTCCACCGCCACCGCCTCGCCGGGGTCGTCGGGGCGGGTGCGGAGGTCTCGGCCGTCGACGCCGACGCGGTCGCGCGCGGGGCGGCCGGCAAGGCGCCGTCGCTCGGGTTCGCGTTCTCGGGCCAGGGCGCGCAGTACGCCGGGATGGGGCGGGCGCTGTACGCGGCCGAGCCGGTGTACCGCGACGCGGTGGACGCGGTCGACGCGGCGTACCGCGGGCTGACCGGCGCCTCGCTGCTCCCTGTACTCCACGGCGCTGGACTCCACAGGCCGGCCGACGGCGCGATCGACCACACCCGCCTGACCCAGCCGGCGCTGTTCGCGGTCGAGTGGGGGCTCGCGGCGCTGCTCCGGAGCTGGGGGATCGTCCCGGACGTGGTCCTCGGCCACTCGATCGGCGAGCTCGTGGCGGCGGCGGTCGCCGAGGTCGCGCCGCTCTCGGCGATGGTCGAGCTGGTGGTCACCCGGGCCGAGGCGCTCGCCCGCCAGCCGTCCGGCGGGTCGATGGTCGCGGTGCACGCCCCGGCCGCGGTCGTCGAGGCGGCGATCGCCCGGCTGGGCGCGAGCGCGTCCCGGGTCGGGATCGCGGCGTACAACGGCCCCGAGGACGTGGTGGTGTCCGGGGAGGCCGACGCGGTCGATGCCGTCGTCCGGGCCCTCCCTCCGGATCTACGCGCGGTGCGGCTGTCCGTGTCCCACCCGTTCCACTCGGCGGTGGTCGCGGCGGCGGGGGCGGAGGTCGGCGCGGCGGTGGTCCGGCTCGGGCTCGGCGCGCCGCGGATCCCGCTGTACTCGGCGGTCTCGGGGCAGCTCGCCGACGACGACGCGCTCGCGACGGCCGCGTTCTGGTCGGACCACCTCGCGGCCCCGGTCCGGTGGGCGTCGGCGGTCGGTGCGGCGGTCGACGACGGCACGACGCTGTTCGTGGAGATCGGGCCGCGGCGGGTGCTCGGGCCGCTCGGGCCGCGGATCGCCCCCGGCTCGACCTGGCTCGGCGGGCTCCACCCGGACCGCGACGACCGGGCCGAGCTGCTCGGGCTCGTCGGCGGGCTGTTCGTCCGCGGGATCCGCCCGGCGTTCCGGACGCTGTTCGCCGGGATCCCGCGCGGGCCGACGCCGGTGTACCCGTTCGCGCGGGACCGGTACTGGATCGACCCTGGCTCCGTCGAGGGCGCGCGATCGACCGCCGTTCAGCGGTACCGGCTGGTCCCGACGTCGACCCCGCGGCCGTCTGCGCCGACCGGGGCGTGGTCCGCCGCCGACCCGGCCCTGGCCGAGGCGCTGGTCGCCGCCGGGGCCACCGTCGCCCCAGACGCGCCCCAGGTGGTGGTCCGGGTCGACAAGCCCGCCGACCTCGCCGCGGTCGCCGCCGCGTGCCGGCGCGACGGGGTCGAGCGGCTGTGGCTCGTCGCCGGGTCGGCCGGGGCGGACCTCGCGCGCGGGTTGGCCGCCGGGGCCGCGACCGAGCTCCCGTCGACGTTCGGCGGGCTGGTGATCGCCGACGATCCGGCGGACGCGGTGGCGGGGCTCGGGGCGACCGACGGCGAGGACGCCGCGACGATCGACGCCACCGGTCGGACCGTGGACCGGCTGGTCCCGGTGGCGGGCTCGCTCGCGGAGCCGCCGCCGCTCGATCCCCGCCCGGTGGTGGTCACCGGCGGCACCGGGGCGTTCGGGCTCGCGATCGCCGGGTGGCTCGCGGATCTCGGCGCACGCCACCTGGTGCTCGCGTCGCGGTCGGCGGTCCCGGCGGATCCGGCGGCGGTCGCGGCGCTGCGGGCCCGCGGGGTGGCGGTCGACCTCGCCGCGGTGGACGTGACCGACCCCGCCGCCGTCCGGGCCCTGCTCGCGCCGCTCGACCTCCAGGGAGTGGTCCACGCCGCCGGCCTCGCCGGGGCGACCCCGCTGTCGGACCTCGCGCCGGCTGACCTCGCCCGGGTGGTCGGACCGAAGCTCGACGGCGCCCGGAACCTCGACGCGGCGCTCGGCGATCGCGGATTCCTGCTGATCGTGGCGTCGATCGCGGGGATCTGGGGCAGCCCGGGGCTCGCGGCGTACGGGGCGGCGAGCCGCGCGACCCACGGGGTGATCCGCGCCCGGCGCGGGCGGGGCCAGGCCGGCGCGGTGGTCGCGTTCGGCCCGCTCGCGGTCCCGGGCGGGATGGTCACCGACGCCGAGCGGGCGGCGTTCGCGCGCGTCGGGGTCCACCCGATCCCGGTCGACGCCGCGCTGGCGGTGCTCGGTGCTGCGCTCCGCGGGGCGACCGGTCCGGCGGGGGACGGGGAGTGGATCGCGGCCGACGTCGACTGGGCGCGGCTCGGTCCGGCGCTCACCCTCCGGCGTCCGCGGCCGCTGCTCGACCGGGTCCGGGTCGAGCCGGCCGACCGGGATCGGGCTCCGTCCGAGGCCCTCGGCCCTTCCGCGCCGCTCGATCGCCGGTCCGCCGCCGCGCTCGTCGCCGCCGAGGTCGCGCGGGTCCTCGGGCGACCGGGCGTGGCGCTGGATCCGGCGGTCGGGCTGTTCGAGCTCGGCCTCGACAGCGCGATGGCGGTGGAGCTCGCGGCCCGCCTCCGCGCTGCGACCGGCGCCCCGTTGTCGGTCACGATCGCGTTCGACCACCCGACGATCGCGGCGTTGACCGCGAAGATCGTCGGAGAGCTGCCCGCGGCGCCGTCCGCGCGCCCCGACCCGACCGACGAGCCGATCGCGATCATCGGGTTCTCCGGGCGGTTCCCGGGCGCCGCCGACCCGGAGGCGCTGTGGGAGCTGCTGGTCGCCGGGGTCGACGCGGTCGGCGAGGTCCCGCCCGATCGGTGGGTCGATCCGCCGGCGATCCGGGCCGAGGCGATCCGCGCCGGCGGCTACCTCGACGACGTGGCCTCGTTCGAGCCCTCGTTCTTCGGGATCGGCCCCGGCGAGGCCCGGGTGCTCGATCCGCAGCAGCGGCTGCTGCTCGAGGTCGGGTGGGAGGCGCTCGAGCGGTCGGGCACGGCACCGGATCGGCTCGAGGGCAGCCGGACCGGCGTGTACGTCGGCGTCTCCCGCAGCGAGTACGCCGATCGGCTCCGGGACCCCGAGCTCGACGGGTACCCGTGGTCCGGCACCGGCTCGGCCACCAGCTTCGTCGCCGGGCGGGTCGCGCACGTGCTCGGGCTGCGCGGGCCGGCCGTGGGGGTCGACACCGCGTGCAGCTCGTCGCTGGTCGCGGTCCACCTCGCGTGCCGGGCGCTCCGCGACGGCGAGGTCGACACGGCACTCGCCGGCGGGGTCAACGTGTTGTTGTCGGCCGAGAGCACGGTGTACCTCGCGCGGATCGGCGCGCTGTCGCCGACCGGCCGGTGTCGGCCGTTCTCCGCCGCTGCCGACGGGTACGTCCGGGCGGAGGGGTGCGGGGTCGTCGTGCTGAAGCGGCTGTCGGACGCCCGCCGCGACGGGGATCGGGTGTGGGCCACGATCCGTGGCTCGGCGATCGGCCACGACGGCCGCTCCGGCGGCCTGACCGTCCCGACCGGCGCCGCGCAGCGCGAGGTGATCGAGCGGGCGCTCGCGTCGGCGGGGGTCGCGCCGGCGGAGGTGGCGGTGCTCGAGGCCCACGGCACCGGGACCCCCCTCGGCGACGCGATCGAGCTCGGGGCGATCGGCGAGCTCGGGGCGGCGCTCGGGCCGGGCCGGACCGCGCCGCTGGTGGTCACCGCGGTCAAGTCGAACCTCGGCCACCTCGAGTCGGCGGCGGGGATCGTCGGGCTGATCAAGCTCGTGTTGGCGCTCGATCGCGGGATCGTGCCCGGGACGCTCCACCTCGACGCCGCGAACCCGGCGACGCCGGACGGGCTGGCGGTGACGATCCCGCGGACCGCGACCCCGTGGCCGTCGACGTCCCGGATCGCCGGGCTGTCGTCGTTCGGGATCAGCGGGACCACCGCCCACCTGGTGATCGAGGGGCCCGAGCCGGCGCTCGCCCCCGCCGACGCCGACCCTGGCCCTCCCGTGGTGGGTAGCGGGCCGCACCTGGTGGCGGTGTCGGCCCACACCGAGGCCGCGTTGGCCGAGATCGTCGCCGGGCTCGCCCCCGCGGCGGATCGGTTCGGGGTCGCGGCGGTCGCGTCGACCATGGCCCATGGGCGGGCCGCGCGCCGGCACCGGCTGGCGGTGGTCGCCCCGAGCGACGACCCGGACCTGCTCCGGGGCGCGCTGCGGGACGCCCTGCGGGGCGGGCAGGCGTCGACGCTGGGGACCGCCGTCGACGGGGCACCGGACGTCGGGTTCGCGTTCGGGCCGGGAGACGTGACGGCGGGGATCGCGGCGGCGCGGGCGCTGATCGCGCTCGGGGTCGCCCC
>JBEBJW010000563.1:0-5386 GCA_040079715.1 Myxococcota bacterium
CGCCCGGTCACTCCGCTCCTCCTCGCCCCATCCTATCTGCGGCGGTTCGTCCTGCGTGGGTTCGCGGTGCGGCGATCGTCGCCGAAGGCTATGGCCGTTCGATGGACGATTCGTTTCGCGCCGCTGTCCGCGCCCTCCTCGTGCCGGCGGGCGAGCTCGCGTTGTCGTATTTCGGACGGGTCGATCGGGAGTCGAAGCCGGACGGCACGCCGGTGACCGAGGCGGACCGGATGGTCGAGGAGGCCCTGGTCGGCGCCATCGAGCGGCAGTTCCCGGGCGAGAGCGTGTTCTCCGAGGAGGGCCACATCGTGACCGGTCGGGCCGGCGCGCCGTCGTGGTACGTCGACCCGATCGACGGGACCGGCGCGTTCTTGTCGCAGCTTTCGTACTGGGGCCCGACGGTGTGCCGGGTGGTCGACGGGCGGCTCCAGTCCGGCGGCCTGTACGTGCCCCGCCTCGGCGAGTTCTGGTACGGCGAAGACGGCGGCGGCGCCTGGCGCGACGATCGCCGACTCGCCCCGGTCGAACCGACCGAGCTCCGGGGCGACGACGTGCTGTTCGTGCCGTCCCGGTTTCACCGGCGGCAACCCGCGCCGTGGCCCGGGAAGATCCGCGCGCTCGGATCGAGCGCCTGCCACCTCGCCCACGTCGCGGCCGGCGGCGGGATGGCCACGATCATCCCGAAGTGGTCGCTGTGGGACGTCGGTTGCGGGACAGTCCTGATCCGCGAGGTGGGGCGCGTGATATGGGGTCCGTCCGGGGTGCCGCTCGAACCGGAGCGGGACGGCCCCGATCGGCCGTTCCTCGCGGGCGCGCCGGTGGCGTTGCGGCAACTCACCGACGACCGGTGGCCGGGGTGGGGTAGGTGATGGCGCGCGGCGGTGAGGACGAACAGGAACCCGGGACCGACGAGACCGACGGCGAGCAGGCCGTCGCGACCGGCGGGGCGACCGGCGGGGCGACCGGCGGCCACAACCCGGAGCTCGATCCGCCCCGGCGGATGCTCCCGACCGGCCTGCCCGGGATCGCGCCGCCGCCGAAGGGCGCGCGGTCGCGGGATCTGCTGAACTTCTACCTCGCCGAGGTGAGGCGGTACCCGCTGCTGACCCTCGAGGAGGAGCGACTCGCCGCGAGTCGGTTCGCCGAGAACGGAGACCGCGAGTCGGCCGAGCGGCTGATCACCAGCAACCTCCGCCTCGTGATCAAGATCGCGTTCCAGTACCACCGGCAGTGGGCGAACGTGCTCGACCTGATCCAGGAGGGCAACGTCGGCCTCGTCGAGGCCCTGAGCCGGTACGATCCGTCCCGCGAGATCCGGTTCTCGAGCTACGCCCAGTACTGGATCCGCGCGATGATCCTCCGGTTCCTGCTGGACAACTTCCGCCTCGTCCGGCTCGGATCGACCCGCGCCGGTCGGAAGCTGTTCTTCCAGCTCCAGAAGGAGCGCGATCGGATGATGCAGGAGGGGATCCACCCCACCAGCCGCCTGATCGCGGAGCGGCTCGGGGTGGCGGAGCACGAGGTCGACGCGGTCGATCAGCACATGCGCGCCCCAGCGCTGTCGCTGCACGCCCCGGCCGGCGACGACCCCGAGGGGCGCACGCTGTCCGAGGTCGTGCCGGAGGTCACCGCGCACGACCCGGAGGACGGCGCCGCGCGCTCCGAGCTCGGAGGCCTGGTGCGCGAGAAGCTCGCGGCGTTCGCGGCCGAGCACGTCAAGGACGACCGCGAGCGGGTGATCTGGGAGACCCGGATGGTCGCGAGCGAGCCCGTGTCGCTGTCCGAGCTCGGCGACCGGTTCGGGGTGAGCAAGGAGCGGATCCGGCAGGTCGAGGCCCGGCTGCGGAAGAAGCTCAAGCAATACCTCGAGCAGGAGCTCGGCAACGAGATCGACTTCGAGTTCTCGGACCCGTCGAGCTGACGTGATCGAACCGTACGCCTCCGCCCGCGAGGTCGCGGCCGCGATCCGGTCCCGGTCGGTGTCGTCGGTCGAGGTCACCACCGCCGCGCTCGCCCGGATCGCCGCGCTCGACGCCGGTCCCGCCGGCCTCGGCGCGTTCGTCCAGGTGATCGGTCCGCGGGCGCTGGCGGAGGCCCGGCTCCGCGACGCGACCCCGTCGGACGCGCCGTTCCACGGGGTGCCGATCGGGATCAAGGACCTGAACTTCGCCCGCGGCACGTTCACCCGGTTCGGCTCGCGGGCGTACCGGTGGCTGTGGACCCCGATCGACGACGCGGTGTCGGCGGCGCTGCGGCGCGCGGGGTTCGTGATCGTCGGCAAGCTCGCGACGTCCGAGTTCGGCGCGCTCCCGATCACCGAGACCGACCTCCACCCGCCGGTCCGGAACCCGTGGGACCCGACCCGCACCGCCGGCGGCTCGTCCGGGGGCTCGGCCGCTGCGGTCGCGGCCGGGCTCGTGCCGGTCGCGCACGGCTCGGACGGCGGCGGCTCGATCCGGATCCCAGCGGCGTTCTGCGGGTTGTACGGGCTGAAGTGCAGCCGTGGGGTCGCGCCGCTCGCCCACGGCCGGGTCGACGTGCTCGGGCTCGGGGTCGAGGGCGCGCTCGCGTCGACGGTCGGCGACGGCGCCGCGGTGACCGCGATCCTCGCCGGTCGCCCGCTGGCACCGGTCCGCCCGCACCCCGCGCGGCTCCGGGTCCGCGTCACCACCGAGGCGCGGATCGCGCCGACCGGCGCCGCGTACGCCGCCGCCACCGAGCGGGTCGCCGCCGCGCTCGCCGACCTCGGGCACCACGTCGAGCCCGCCCCACCCCTCGACGGCACCCTCGACGAGTTCCTGCCCCTGTGGCAGCGCCTGGTCGCCGACATCCCGATCTGGCGGGAGTCGACCCTCCAGCCGGTGACCCGGTGGCTCCGGGCGATCGGCCGGACCCACCGCCACGATCACGTCCGGGACGCCCACGGCGGGCTCGAGCGGAAGATCCGCGACTGGTTCGGCGACGCCGACCTGGTGGTCACCCCGACGGTAGGCGCGCCCCCGCCGCGGCTCGGGGCGTTCGGGTCGCTCGGCCCCGAGGCGGTGTTCGAGGCGATCGCGCCGCTCGGGCAGTTCACCGCGCCGTTCAACCTGTCCGGGCAGCCGGCCGCCTCGATCCCAGCCGGGTTCACCGACGACGGGACGCCGATCGGGGTCCAGCTCGTCGGGCGCCCGGGCGAGGACGCGCTGGTGATCGAGGTGTCGCGCGCGCTCGAGCGAGCGATGCCGTGGCGCGGCCAGCACCCGACTTGAGCCTCAGGCGCGATCCTCGAGGGTGAGGTCCATCAGGAACGGCGCCCGGAGCGCGGTCCGGCGGGACTTGTCGGACGCGCCGATCCGGCGCACCAGGCCGGCGCGGAGCAGCGCCTCGTCGGCGGGGGTCGGGAGCTGCGGACCGTTCCGCGCGAGGTCCTCGATCCGGTTCAGCAGCTGCTCGTCCGACGCGACGATGTCGTACGCGCGGCGGATCTCGGCCGCGATCGCCCCGAGCACCCGCCAGACCGCCCCGCGATCGGCGAGCACGTCCGACAGGCGGTCGGCGGCGTCGGTCCCGAGGTGATCGAGCGTCGCCGGGATCCCGCCGACCATCGACACCACCGATCGCAGCCGGGCGACGTCGTCGGCCCCGAGGTGCTCCACCAGGGTCTCGAGCGCCTCGTACTCGGAGAAGTCCGGCAACACGAGCCGCTCGAACCCGGCGAACTCGAAGTGCGGTGCGTCGATCGACCCCGCCAGCAGGATGTTGAACCGGGGCTCGACGGTGCGGGTGCGGACGTGGTCCGAGAATAGCTCGATCAGGTCGCGGAGCGCCTCGACGTGGATCTGCTCGAGGCCGTGGATCATCAGGCACCGTCGCTCGCCCCGATCCGCCTGGACGAACAGCTCGGCCATCACGTGCCGGAATCCGCGCCGGCTCACCACCTGCCACGCCGGTCCGTCGAGCGGGATCGAGCAGAACTCGGTCACCGCGAGCACGAGCCAGCTCCACGCCTGGTGCGGGGTGCGGCCCTCGAGCGGGTGCAGGGACAGCGTGCGGGCCCGGACCTGCGGCTGACCGATCAGCAGATCCACCGCCACGTCGTCGAGGAACCGGCGCGCCTGGCTCCACCGCGGGGTGACCAGCGCCAGCGGCTCCATCCGGCGCAGCTGGGTGCGGGCCTTGCGGGCGATCCGGGCGCGCGCCGCCCGCTCGAGGTAGTACTGATCGCGGTCGAACGCCCCCTCGCGCTTGCCGCGGAGGATGGCGGTCCGGCGCTCCAAACGATTCTCGCGCTCCGGTCGGGGCGGGTACGGCATGACAGGATCCTGGGACGGACGATCCGCGATGACAACACCCCGCGTTCGGTCGGCGTATTCCGTTCGGACTCTCCGAGGCGGATCCGCCGGTCGCCGCGGACGGAGCTTCGGCCACGGATGACCGACACCACCCAGCTTCCCGGCGCGAACAGCCCCCAGGTGTTGACCCGGATGCTCGAGGTCGTGTCGCGCGGGGTGCGCACGACCCGCGGGCTGCAGGAGGCGCTCGGGGTCGGGGTCCAGACGGTGCGCGCCTACGTCCACGCTGCCGCGTGGCTCGGGATGGTGGACGGCACCGATCCGGTCGAGCTGTCGCCCCTCGGCCTCGAGTACGTGTACGCGGGGCCGCGCCGGCCGGCGGTGTACACCCGGGCGGTGTGGTCGAACCCGCTGGCCGCCGATCTGCTGATGTCGTCGGACGGTCGGCTGCCGGAGCTCGACGTGATCGAGCGGACGATCCTCCGGGGAGAGACGGGGCTCGCCGACGCGACGGTCCGGCGGCGGGCGAGCTCGGTCCGCGGCCTGGTCGCCCCGGCGGTCGGCCGAGCACGCCCCCGTCCGCGCGAGCAGGACGAACGCCAGCTGGACCTGGCACTCGGGCACGCCCCGGTGGTCGAGCGGCCGCCGGCGCTGCCGCCCACCGCGACCGAGTGGGACCCCGACGCGTACCGGTACGTGCTCGCGAACCTGCTCGACCACGGGGAGCTCGCCGTGGGGCACCTCCGCGCGCTGCTCGATCGCGCGGGGGCGCTGTCGGCCGGGTTCGGCGGGCTGCTCGAGCTCGCGACGTCCCGCGGGGACGCGATCCGGGTCGCCGAGCGGCTGGTGGCGACGGAAGGCGCGGTGGCGCGGCAGGCGATCGTCGGGTCGACCTGGGCGGTGATCCTGTCGGATCCGCGGTATCGCGGGTACCTCGACGACAGCGCGGTCGCCCGGACCGATCGGCAGGCCGCGGTGCGGCGCGAGGGGGTGGTCGCGCGGTTCAAGGCGTGGGATCGGCGCCTGTTCGGGCGGGGCGTCCCGGCGGACGAGCTGCGCGACTCGGTCGGGCGGGTGCTGCTCGATCGGCCGCTGTCGGCGTTCCCGGTGGC
>JBEBJW010000564.1:0-5381 GCA_040079715.1 Myxococcota bacterium
CCCGACCACCACCCCGACGACCGGGTCGCTGTACCCGCCGGCGCCGTACGACTGCGCCGAGGGCGTGCCCGCCGGTCCCCCCGCGGCCCGGGTGGTCGAGGGCGTGCTGTCGACCGAGGACTTCGCGTTCGACGTGGACGGGTGGCTGGTGGCCGCCGACTTCAGCCAGAACCTGGTGAACTGGGCGCCCGACGGGACCCCGGCCGTGTTCTCGCCCGGCGCCGGAGAGACGCGCGGGGTCGACGTCCTCCCCGACCGCGACCTCGTGTGCTCGAACCCGGACCTCGGGCGCCTGTTCCGGGTCGAGCGGGCCACCGGGGCCGTGTCCGAGCTGGTCGACCTGTCGATGCCGAGCGCGTCCGGGATCGACGTCGCGAAGGACGGCACGATCGTGGTCAACGAGCTGAACGGGTTCGCGGCGATGGTCGACCCGGCGGGCGGGGTCCACCCGTTCGCGCGGCTCCCGTCGCAGGGCTACGGCGCAGCGTTCTCGGTCGACGAGACCCGCGCGTACCTGTCGTCGTACGGCGACCGGATCTACACGACCGATCGCCAGCCCGACGGGTCGTGGTCCGAACCGGCGATCTGGGTCGACCACCTCGCGACGTCCACGCTGTCCGGCCTCGTGGTCGACGCGTGCGACAACCTGTACGCGATCTCGTCGTACACCTGCCAGCTGTGGCGGATCACCCCCGACGGCGAGGCCGAGCGCCTCACGTCGATCGACGTCGGACCGAGCGGGGCCTGCCCGAGCCTGGCGTTCGGTCGGGGGCTCGGCGGGTGGGACGCGTACAAGCTGTACGTCAGCACGTACGGCGAGGTGGTCGAGCTGGACGTCGGGGTCCCGGGCCGCCCGCGGTAGACCGACGGGCGCTCGGACATTGCTACGAACGTGACCGCCGACCGGTCCACGCAGAAATGACCACGACCGACCGCGACCCGGGGTAGCCTGGCCGGCGCAGGAGGACACGTGTTGCTGACGATCTCGGTGCTCGGATGCTCGGTCTCCCCCGGTTCGGCCCCGCTGGACGCACTGTCCGGCGCCCCGGCCGACGCGGCCTGGCGCCGGTTCGATCCGGTCCGGGTGGTGGCGTGGAACATCGAGACGGTCGGCGACCCCGCGTCGTTCGAGTACGCCGCCGCGCTCGACGTGCTCGCCCGGCTCGACGCGGACGTGGTGGTGCTGTCGGAGATCGCGTCCGATGCCGACGCGGCCGACCTCGCCTCCCTCGCGTTCGACGCGGACTACCCGGAGCTCGGGGTCGGCGACGGCGCGTTCGGGGCCGACCGGTGCGCGATCCTGTCCCGGCGGGCCCTGCTCGACCTGCAGGTGCTCGACGCCGCGACCCTGTCCGGCGACCCCGCCGCCGACGACATCACCCGCCTGTTCGTCCGGGCCGAGGTGGAGACCCGCGGCGACCCGCTGGTGGTGCTGACCGACCACTGGAAGTCCGGGAGCACGGACACCGACGAGTTCCGCCGGTCGATCGAGTCGAACCGCGCGGTCCAGGCGCTCGCGGGGATCGATCCCGCGACCACCCCGGCGCTGGTCCTCGGCGACATGAACGAAGACCCGGCGGACCTCCCGCTGAACCCGGCCGCGTTCTTCGCGAAGCCCGCGGGGCTGCCGTTCGGGTTCTTCATGGGCCAGGACCTGTTCGACCAGATGACCGCGGTCGGCCTCGACAACGACCCGTTCCTGCCGCTGACCGTCGCCGGTCTGTCGAAGGTCGACGCCGCCCAGCGCGACGGCGACCTCGCGACGTTCATCGGGTCGAACGACGCGCTCGACCACGCGTTCGCGACCCCGGCGACCCGGATCGCGGGGGCCGAGGTGTTCGACGACCAGGACGAGGCGCTGCCGTCGGTGCTCCACCTCGGCACCGCCCCGATCGCGGCTGGGACCCTCGCGGACGCGAGCGACCACCACCCGCTGGTGATCGAGCTCGCGATCCCGAAGTAGGACCCGCGACCCGGCTGCGCGGCGTTCTACCAGCCCGGCCGATCCATCGATTCGACGGGTGCGGGAGGTGGGCGCCGAGCATCCCGACCCTCCCTCTCTCCACCGATGCGGGGCGATCGACTCAGGATGGCCGAGCCTTGGCCCGGCGCGTCCACCGCGCCGGCGCCCGCGGTCGGATCACCGCCGCCGGCGGATCGCGAACCCGAGGACCGGGACCAGCAGCCAGCCGACCGCCGGAGCGCCGGTCGCGTCGCAGCCGCAGCCGCCGCCCGCCTCGTCCTTGCCGTCCCCGTCGCCCGTGGCGGCCGGATCGGTGTCGGTGTCGGAGGTGCCGGTGCCGGTCGTGGTGCCGGTCGGCTCCCCGCCGGCGTTCCGCTCGGCGAACCCGGCGTTGAACCCTTCGATGGTCCACCCGAGCCACTCGGTGCCGTCGGTCGCGTACACCGCGTAGTACCCGGCGGACCCGTCGACGTTGGCGTGCTCGGCCGATCCCGCGGACCCGAGCGCCGGCTGGTCGATCGTCGCGACGATCTCGCCGTCTTCGTGGCCGGTCGGGTACGCGTCGGTCTTGCGGACGACCACCACCTGGGTGACCGGGCCGTACGACGGGTTGGTCCAGCTGAACCCGATCGGGCCGCCGAGGTCCGTGACGACGAAGTCGTCGATCCCGAGGCGGTTGTCGGCGGTGGCGGGCGCGTACACGCACACGTCGTCGACGTTCCACCCGCCCATCTCGAGGCCCGGATCGGTCCGGATCCCGAACCCGACGGTGAGATCGGTCATGTCACCGCGGCCGTTCAGCCAGACCGAGTGGCTGACCCACTGGTCGTCGATGTGGTGACCGGCGGCGGTGTTGCTCCACACGACGTCGTCGTTCGCGAGGATCATCGCCAGATCGTAGGTGGCGTCCTCGGCGTTCAGCCACCGGCGGTACTGGACGAACACGTCGGTGAAGTGACCGGTCGGGATCGGCGGGCTGACGAGGTAGTTCATCTTGTCGGGCTGATAGATGCCATCGTCCGACAGGTCGTTGCCCCAGGCCTTGTTGCCGCTGAACGCGAACGAGGGGTCGCCGCCGAGCCCGGACGGGTTCCCCCACTCCCAGTCGTCCGCCCCCGGGCCCGGATCGCCGGCCTCGAGGCTGTGGGTCCAGCCGCCGTCGTCGGCCTCGAAGTCGTCGCAGTGGACCTCGATCACGTCACCGACGAAGAACGAATACGGCGCGTCCTGACCCGCGGTCGGGATCCCGAACGGCACGCCGTGGTCGTCCTCGCCGTCGACGTAGTACTCGACGAACGTCCCGAGCGGCTGGGCCGGCACCTCGGCGTCGACCTGCAGGCCGCTGATCGTCGCGGCCACGGTCTGCCAGTCGCCGCGGTTGATCTTGTAGTGCAGCGTGCCGACGCTCGGGGCCACGTCGATGCACGACGCCACCGTCGACACGAGCGCCACCGACACCGGGGTCGGCACGTCGGCCGGGACGGTCGCCAGCGGCTCGTGGCTCGGCGCCAGGGTGAACCCGGCGAGGCCGTGGCGACCGAACGTGTCGAGCAGCTCGCACTGGTTCGGGGTGCCGTTCAGCAGATCCCCGTCGTCGTCGTCGGCGACGATCGCCTCGTAGTAGCTGCCGACGATGTCCGGACCGCCCTTCAGCAGCCCGGTCAACAGCTCGGCGGTGACGCGCACGCCGTCGTCCGGGCCGTACTTCGCCCGCAGCGCGTCGCGGGTGTCCCACATCGCCCCGCCGAAGATCAGGCCACTCTCGTGCACGAACAGCGGGCTCGCGAAATAATCGTCCGGATACACGGCGTCCGGCGCGACATCGCGGACCGGACCCCCATCGGTGAAGAAATACGGGCCGACCTCGTTGTCGCCGGTGATCAAGAACGCATAGGTGTCCGCCGCGCCCTCGCCGAGCGCCCCGTCGACGAACCCGGCCTCGACCGAGCTCGCGTGGAACCCGTGGCCCCACTCGTGGTACACGACATCGGCGATCTGGCCGGTGTTGTTGCAGCCGCCGCCGGTGTGGAAGAAGTTCAGCGACGTCCCGTCGAAGTACGCGTTGCAGTTCTGCGCGATGTTGACGTTGGCGGTGAACGGATCGGTGATCCACCACAGGGTGGGATCGAGGGTGATGCCGAAGTTCCGCGCCTGGTGGACGAAGATGTAGGTGGAGGCCTCGGCCGGAGTGGTCGCGCCGACCGCCCACTCGAGGTCGGCGTTCGTCGACACGAGCTCGCCCTCGGGCCCGTCGTCGTTCAACACCGTGAGGTAGTCGCCCTCCCAGGTGGTGGTGAACGAGCCGGCCGGCAGATCGAACTGGCCGTCCGCGTCGGTGTACGCCACGTCGGCGCCGCTCTCGACCTTCACCAGCGGGACCGGCGACAGGATCGGCGGGGTGCCGTCGAGCGTCCGCTCCTGGTGGTACGCCGAGACCACGCCGGACACCATCCGGATCTGGTTGAACCCGCCGACGAGCCCGCCAGTGGCGGCGTCGACGAACGTGACCCACCGGCCGGGCGGCGACGCGGTGCGCGACTCGACCTGCCACACCCGCTGGAGGTGCAGCCCGTCGAGATCCTGGACCTCGAGCAGGGTCCGGCTCGCGATCTGGTCGGTGTGGACCGCGGACGGCGCCGGGCCGCCGGCGATCGCGCGCCCGATCGCGTCGGACGCGCCGATCGACCAGCCGCCGCGCACGTCGGCGCCGGGATCGGTCGCCGCGGTGAGCATCACCAGGTTCCCGTGCTTCACCCGGGCGCCGAGGCCCTTCCGGAACGTCGGGACGCCGTCGCGGAGCACGTCCCACTCGACGTACCAGGTGTCGGTGATCGGGCTGTAGTTCGTGGACTTCAGCGACAGGGTCGCGTCGTCGTCGACCCCGAGCAGGGCCCGGTGCCGCTCGAGCAGGCCCTCGATCGCGCCGGCGACCGCCGGTCCGCTGGTCGTCGGCACCGCGATCCCCTGTCCCCACAGGCGGCGCGGCGTCCCGGTGGCCTCGTCGAACACCGCGGTCCAGCCGACGCCGTCGGTCGACGCGAACCGGGTCCACGCCTCGGACTGGAGCAGCCCGGCCTGGACCACGGGGTGGACGTACTGGATTCGGTGGGGTTCGACCCCACCCGCGGCCTCGGACGGTGGGGCGAACCCACGCGCCGAGGGCGCCAACAGCGACAGCAACGGGACCGACAGCATGTGCACCTCCGGGTGGCGCACTGTGGCCCCGGGTTGCCGACCCCACAACCGAACGGCCCAGTCCTTGCGAAACCTCCACACCCATCAAGAACTTGTCGAGGGCGCGCCGAACCCGGCGTCGGACCATCGGGACGGCGCGAGCGAGCGCGAGCGAGCGCGAGCGACCGCAGCGGGTGCTGCCGCAGGACTCGGTCGTGCGGGGGTGCCGGCGCGATCGAACGTG
>JBEBJW010000565.1:0-5377 GCA_040079715.1 Myxococcota bacterium
AGCCGGAGGTGGGCGGCGGGGTCGAGGCCCTGGACCAACGACAGCTGGATCGTGGGGACCTCGGCGCCGGGCCACGCGACCTTCAGCGGGACGAACGTGCCGTGATCGTAGCCGCGGTCGGGCGACGCGGCGGACCGGAGCCCCGCGTCGGACAGCAGCCCGCGGACCCGCTCGGCCAGCGCCGGCGCGCCCGGGGCCGGCCAGGTGATCGTGTACGACTCGGGCGGGAACCCGTAGTAGTCGTACAGCATCGGCGGGCGGGCGGCGGTGGTCACGGTGGGCACCGGCTCCTCCCAGTGCGCCGACACCGCCACGATCGCGGTCGGCGCGGCGGGCAGCGACCCCGGCAGCGCCTCGAGGTACCGCCGGAGCGAGTCCCAGTCCTCCTTCCGGCCGAACCCGAGCTCGACGAACGGCCACGGACCGCCGCCGTGCGGCAGGTACACGACCGGCATCCTGGTGGTGGTTCCCATGGCGCGGACTCCCGAAGCGGCCGCGACGGCCGCGGTGGCGGTGGCCCCGGCGAGGAGCCCCCGACGGGTCGGACGATCGGACATCCCGCTCCTCCCGTCCCCCTGAGTAAGGCCCGCGCGGGATGGGAGGAAGGCCCCGGGTTGGGACCTACCGTTCCATCCGGAGCAACAGTCAGCGATCGATCGCGACGAACCGGGTCGCGCCGCCGCGGACCACCTTCAGCACCACCGTGCTGCCGGCCTCGCGGATCGCGGCCCGCGCCTGGTCGGGGGTGGTGACGTCGGTGCCGTCGATCTGCTGGATCACGTCGCCGGGGCGCAGCTTGCCGTCGGCGGGGGCCTCGGGCGCCACGTCCGCGACGACCACGCCGGTGTCCGTCCCGAGGGACCGCTGCGCGTTCTGGGGGAGCGGGGCCAGCGACACGCCGAGGCGCTTGCTGTCGGTCGGCGCGTCGGCCTCGGGGGCGCTCTGCTGCGGCTGGTCCTCGCCCGCGTCGCGGCCGGGCCGCTCGGCGAGGGTGACCTCGACCGTCTTCGCCTTGCCGTCCCGCAGCACGCCGAGCGCGATCTTCTCGCCCGGATCGTGCTTCGCGACCGACCGGATCAGGGCCGGCGTGTCCTCGACCGCCTGGTCCCCGAGGCGCACGATCACGTCGCCGTCGTGGATCCCGGCCTCGGCCGCCGGGGTGCCCGGCTCGACCGACGCGACCAGCGCCCCCTTCGCGTCCGGCGCGCCGAGGGCCTTCGCGAGGGTCACGTCCATCGTCTGGAGCTCGACGCCGAGGTAGCCGCGGCTGACCCGCCCGTCGGACCGCAGCTCCCCGACCACGTCGGCGATGAGGTCGGCGGGGACGGCGAACCCGATCGTGTTCGCGCCCTGGATGATCGCGGTGTTCATCCCCACGACCCGGCCCTGGGTGTCGAACAGCGGACCGCCCGAGTTGCCCTGGTTGATCGCGGCGTCGGTCTGGATGAAGTCGTCGTACGCGTCGTGGCCGAGGACCCGGCCGGTGCCGCTGACGATCCCGGCGGTGACGGTGATCCCGAGCCCGAGCGGGTTGCCGACCGCGACCACCCAGTCGCCGACCCGCAGGCCGTCGGAGGTGGCGAGCTCGACGTGCGGCCAGCTGTCGGCGCCGTCGAGCTTCAGCAGCGCGACGTCGGTCGCCGGATCGGTGCCGATCACCTTCGCGGTGACCTCGCGGCCGTCGGCGAACCGGGCGACGATCTCCTCGGCGTCCTGCACGACGTGGTTGTTGGTCAGCACGTAGCCGTCCGCGCTGATCACGAACCCGCTACCCTCGCCGTGGACCCGCTGGCTCCGCGGCATCTCCTGCATGAACTGCTGGAACGGCAGGGCCATCCCCTGCAGCTGCGGCGTCTTCTGCTCCGTCTCGACCTCGATCGCGACCACCGCCGGCCGGACCGCGTCGACCAACGGGGCGAACGACGCGGTCGGGACCGCGGCCGTCGCCGTCGGTGGGATCTCGATCGGGGCTGCCGGGGGCGGCTCGTCCGGCGCCCGCTTGCTCGCGAAGCCCTCGGGCAGTGCAGCGACCAGGGCCCCGAGCCCGAACGCCGTCACCAGCCCCACACCCGCCCGTGACCAGGTTCCGATTGCCATCGTCCTACTCCGTGAGCCCGATCCGCTCGTCGGGCGCAGGTTCCAGATGCTCACGTCCCGCCGGATCGTCCTGTGAGGAACCGTCACCGAGTGCCGCGACCGGTCAGCCGGCGGAGGTGAGCCCCGGGGTGGGGCCCGCCACGATCCATCGGGCCACGGCGGCGCGGAACCACCCGATCTGGCGCTCGTACCGGGACAGGCGCAGCGGGCCCGCCGCCGGGTCGTCGACGCCCTGTTGGAGCCACCGGAGGTTCTCGAGGTCCTCCTCGACCAGCCGGACGTGCCCGGGCCACACCGTCGCCCAGAACGCGCGGGCGGCGTCGGTCGCGGGCGGGGGCGCGTACAGCGCGAGCGACACCCGGGTCGCACGCGGGCCGAGCGGGGTGAACCCGATGGTGGTGACGTGGTGCGGCAGCAGGTTCACGACCCACCCGGGGAACAGCAGCGCGACGAAGTTCGCCTCGCGGTGGAGCGGCCCGAGCCCCGGCAGCAGCCCGACCCCGGCGGCGGCGGCGGCGCGCCCGAGCAGCCCGTCCGGTCGGTACAGGCGTGGATCGCGGAACGCGAGGGCCATCCGGCAATGATCGCCGAACGCGTCCATCGCGCTCGCCCGGTGGTTCACGAACGGCGCGACGGTCCGCGGGTGGAGGAACGGCCCGTGGAGCGGTTCGATGAACGCCTCCACCCCGAGCTTCCAGTCGAACGGGCCGTCCCAGGTGCGCGACGCGATCGGGACGAGGTCGGCGACGCTCCACACGTCGAGCTCGGCCCGCAGCGCCTCGGGGAGGAACGCGTCGAACGGGGGCGGGTCGTCCCCCGCGGCGACGAACACGAACCCGGCGGCGACCCGGACCGGGATCGGCGGCAGGCGATCGGTCGCGACCGCGGCCGGCAACACGGAGCCGTCGGGGACCGCGGCCACCGCGCCGTCGAGGCCGTACCGCACGCCGTGGTACGGGCAGGTGAACCCGGCCCGGGCGCAGCCGGCGTCGCCGCGGACCACCACCGCCCGCCGGTGGACGCACAGGTTCCGGAACGCCCGCAGCGCCCCGTCGTCGCCGCGCACGACCACGACCGGCCGCCCGTGGACCTCGCGCGCGACCCACTGGCCCGGCGTCGCGACCGCGGAGGCGTGGGCGACCGGGAGCCACACCCGCCCGAACAGCCGGTCGCGCTCGGCGGTCCAGTCGCCGCCGCGGTACACGTCGACCGGCCAGCGCTCGTCGGGTGGGGCGCCGGGCGAAGCCCGCTCGGCGGCGAACGCAGCCCGCAGCCGGGCCTCGGAGGGTTCGTCCATCCGATCCGGTAACCGGTACACCTCGACACCGGGCTCCACCGTGGCGCGACCGACGCGCCGATACCTTCGTGACCATCCACGGAGGTGGGATAGACGATCCACCTCGATGATCGCGATCTCGCTGGCGTTGCTCGGATGTACGTCCCTCCCCGGCCGCGCTCCGCGCCCGTCGGTGCTGCTGGTGACGCTGGACACGACCCGCGCGGACCACCTCGGGCCGTACGGGGCGTCGTTCGCCCGCACCCCGACGCTGGATCGGCTGGCGGCGGACGGCGCGACGTTCTTGCGGGCGTACGCGAGCTGCCCGCTGACGATCCCGAGCCACAGCACGATCCTGACCGGTCGGTACCCGCCGGCCCACGGGGTCCACGACAACGGGGCGTTCCTGCTCGGAGACGCCGAGCTGACGCTGGCCGAGCGCCTCCACGACGCCGGCTGGCACACCCTCGCGGTCACCAGCGCGTTCCCGACCCAGCGCCGGTGGGGGTTCGGCCAGGGGTTCGACGTGTACCACGACCCGCTGACCCGCCGACCGACCCAGCTCGACTGGAGCGACCAGCGGCGGGCGGACGAGGTCGTGGACGACGTGATCGCCAGCCTGGCCGCGATCCCGGACGACGGGCGGCCGGTGTTCGCGTGGGTCCACCTGTTCGACGCCCACTGGCCGTACGATCCGCCGCCGGCCTACGCCGACACGGTCCCCGGGCGCCCGTACGACGGCGAGATCGCGTTCGCCGACCACGAGCTCGGCCGGCTGCTCGCCGCGTGGGACGGCCGGTCCGCCGGGCGTCCGTCGCTGGTCGTGGTGACGGCAGACCACGGGGAGGGCCTCGGCGACGGCGGGGAGCTGACCCACGGGTTCCTCCTCCACGACGGGACCGTCCACGTGCCGCTGCTCGTCCGGGGGCCCGGGTTCGCGCCGGGCGCGCGGCCGGACGGCCCGGTGTCCCACGTCGACCTCGTCCCGACCGTGCTCGGGGTGGTCGGGGTCCCCGGCGACGACCGCCTCCAGGGCCGCGACCTGCGCGACGGCGGCTCGGGCGAGGCGTACAGCGAGGCGCGCACCGGCCAGTACCAGCTCGGCCTGGCGCCGCTCGCGGCCCGGACCACCGCCGCCGGGCGGTACACCCGCGGCGCGTGGGGAGCGACCTACCCCGCCAACGGTGACCGGGTGGACGTGCGCGGCGTGCGGGTCCCGGACGACGGGGCGGACGCGCGGGCCCTCGACGCGGCCATCGCGCGGATCGGCGCCGGGACTGCGCCCGAGGCCCCGGCGGACCCGGAGGTGACCGCGATGCTCGAGGCGCTCGGGTACGCCGGCTCCGATCCGGCCGCCCCCGCCGGCGACATCGACCCGCGCGACGTGATCGACGTGATCCCGCTGACCTGGCGGGCCCGGCAGGCCCTCGGGGCGCACCACCCGGATCAGGCCGACGCGCTGATCGGGCGGCTCGAGCGGCGGATGCCGGGGACGATCGGGGTCGACCGCCTGCGGGCGGACTGGCTCCGGGCGACCGGCCGACCGACCGACGCCCACCGGCTGCTGGCCGACGTGTACGACCGCGCCCCGTCCGGCGAGGTGGCGCTGTCCCTCGGCGACCTCGACGCGGCGCTCGGGCGGTGGGCGGACGCGGCCGGGTGGTACGACGAGGCGTACCGGCTCGATCCGGCGTCGCCGCGCGCGATGGCGGGCCGGGCGCGGTCGGCGCAGATGCTCGGCGACCCGGCGTCGGCGGAGGAGCTCGCGGCCGCGTTCCTGGCGGTGTACCCGGATCACGCGGAGCTCGAGCTGATCCTGGCCGAGCTCCAGCTCGCGGACGGCGCGCCCCGCGAGGCGCTCGCCGGCGCGACGGACGCGCTCGACGGCCTGCCGGACTCCGCGTGGGCCCACCGGGTGTACGGCGAGGCGGCGTGGGCGCTCGGACGCCCGGATCCGGCGATCGACGCGCTGCAGGAGGCGCTGCGGCTCGACCCGTACCCGGC
>JBEBJW010000566.1:0-5364 GCA_040079715.1 Myxococcota bacterium
GCGCGGCGAGCGGGGCCGCGTCGCTCGCCCGCGAGGTCGCGCGCGCGGCGGGGATCCTCGGCGACGACCCGATCGACCGGATCGGGCGGGTCCTGGCCCAGCGCGGTCCGACCGTGCTGATCCTCGACAACTTCGAGCAGCTCGTTCCGCACGCGCCGGTGGTCGCCGGGTGGCTGGCGGCGGGCGGCCGGACCCGGGTCGTGGCGACGTCGCGGGAGGCGCTCGGGCTGCCGGCCGAGCGGGTGATCGATCTGGCGCCGCTCGCGGCCGACGCCGGGTGCCGGCTGTTCGCCGACCGGGTCCACGGAGCGCTCGCGCCGACCGATCCGGGGCTGCGGGCGGTGGTCGAGCGGCTGGACGGCCTGCCGCTCGCGATCGAGCTCGCCGCCGCACGGGCCGAGGACCTCGGCACCCAGGAGCTGCTGCGCCGGCTGGAGGCGCGGCTCGATCTGCTGGTCCGCCGGCCCGAACGGTCGACCAGCCACCACGCGACCCTCCGCGGGGCGTTCGACGCCTCGTGGGACCTGCTGGCGCCGGCCGAGAAGGCGGCGTTCGCCCGGTGCGCCGTGTTCGTCGGGCCGTTCGGACGACCCGCGGCGCGGGCGGTGGTCGGCGGCGACCCGGTGACCGCCGATGGGGCGCTCGACGCGCTGGCCGCCCGATCGCTGATCCATCCGGCGTCGGACGGGCGGCTGCGGCTGCTCGAGAGCCTCCGGGACTACGCGTTCGAGAAGCTGCTGCTGCTGGGTCTCCGCGTCGAAGCCGAGTCCGCCCACCGGGCCCACCACCTCGCGGTCGCCGACCGGGCACAGGCCGTGGCGTCGCCGCTGCTCGCGCTCCGACCGATCCGGGACGAGCTGCTCGCCGCGTACCGTCGAGCGGTCACGCCCGAGGATCGTGTCCGGACCGCCCTGGCCCTCGACCACTTGCTGTGTGCAGACGGTCCGCCGGACCTGGCGCTCGAATTGACCACCGCCGGCGCCGACCACGCGACCGAGGTCCCACCCGCGCTCGGGTGGGACGCGCTCCGGGCGTCGGCCGAGTGCGAGCGGCTCCAGGGGCGGGGAGACTATGGATGCGCGCGCGCCCGGGCGGCCCTCGCCCTCGCCCGGGAGGTCGACGAGGCTGCGATCGGTTCGGCCGAACGCCAGCTCGGGTTGTGCCTGCGGACCTCCGGTCGGCCGGGCGAGGCGAGCGAGGTGCTGCGGCGCGCGCTCGACCGGTTCCGGCGCCTCGGCCTCGGGCGGTGGGAGGCGGCGACGTTGTCCCACCTCGCGCGGGTGATCCACGACCAAGCCGGGCTCGACGCCGCAGCGCCGTGGTTCGACCAGGCGTGCCGCGCGCTGACCGCGCAGTCCAGCACCCTGACCCTCGCCCGACTGCACGGTTGGTGGGGTGAGGCGCTGATGGACGCCGGTGAGGCCCTCCGGGCACCTCCCCACTTCGATCGGGCCGAGGCGCTGTCCCGCGACGACCCGTCGCTCGCGCCGTACCTCATGATGCGGCGGGCCGAGGTGGCGCGTTGGCACGGCGATCTCGACCTCGCGGACGACCTCCTGACCCAGACCGAGCTCGCCGCCGCGCGGGTCGGCTCGACCGATGACAGCGAGGCGCGGGCGCTCCGCGGTGCGATCGCGATCGAGCGGGGCGATCTGGCCGTCGCGCTCACCCTGTTGCGCTCCGCCCTCGAGATGCCGAACCAAGGGGTGGGTCAGCGCTCGTTCACCTCGACCCTCCTCGCGATCGTCCACCACCTGCTCGGCAGGCTCGACGAGGCGCTGGACGGGTTCGACGCGTCGCTCGACGTGGCGCGCCGGTCGGGGTTCCGCTGGGTCCCGATCCTGCTCGGGCACCGGGCGATGGCCCTGGCGGATCTCGATCGTCCCGAAGCAGCGGCGGCGTTGGCCGAGGCGCGGGAGGCCGCGCTGGGTCGGTCACACGGGGTGCGGATGTTCGTCGGGCTGTGCGAGGCGGTGGCGGCCCTCGCCGACGCGCGCGCCGGACGCCTCACCGGTCCAGACGCGATGGCGCTGGTCGACGCACGGATCGCCGACTCCCACGTCCCGAACGCGTTCGGAGGGATCCCCGCGCAGTGCGATCCGGACGTCAGCCTGGCGATGCGGATCCTGGAGCGGGCGCTCGACCTTACGGAGATTCGATAGCGCGGCCACACGTTGCAACAACTTCTCGGATTCGCGTCAGGACGCCGGGGGAATGGTGGCGCAGGAGGTTCGATGCGGAACACGACGATCACCTGGCTCCTCGCGCTGCTGGCGACCGGTTGCGGGACGACCGACAAGGCCGACGACGGGTCCTCGACCGCCCCGGACGCGGACACCGACACGGACGCCGACAGCGACGCCGACACGGACACCGACACCGACACCGACACCGATGCGGACACCGACACCGACGCCGACACCGACACCGGGACGCCGCCGGCGACGTGTTGGGACCAGGTGATCGGCGCGCTGCCGGCCCACGTCGAGGGGTCGACCGCCGGGGCGGGGGACGACACCACCCCGAGCTGCGGGCCGTTCGACGCCGAGGACTACGCGCTGTCGTTCACCGCGCCCGCCGACGGCCGGTACCTGTTCGACACCCGCGGCTCCGACCCGGCGTTCGACACCCTGGTGTACGCGATCGACGGGTGCGGCGGCGCGGAGCTCGGGTGCGACGACTACGTCGAAGTGCCGATCCCGACCCAGCCGGGCGCGGCGTTGACGCTGGACCTGATCGCGGGCCAGGTCTTGATCGTGGCGGTCGAGGTCAGCGGGTCGGACGCGTTCGTCCTCGACGTGACCGAGATCCCCTCCGTGGAGTCGACCTGCGGTGACAACCTCGACGACGACATGGACCAGACGTTCGACTGCCTGGACGTCGACTGCGCCGGCGCGCCGTCGTGCGCGGCGGTCTGTCCGGACCTGGAGTTCGACGCGGTCCCGGACCAGGTCTCCGGGTCGACGGTCGGCGCGCCGGACGAGAACACGCCGAGCTGCGATCCGCTCGGGACCGCGTCGCCGGACCAGTCGATCACGTTCACCCCGCCCGCGGACGGTCGGTACCAGTTCCAGATCGTCGGGCTGGACGAGCAGGGCCTTCGGCCGGTGCTGTCGGTGCTCGACGGGTGCGGCGGGGCCGAGCTCGCCTGCGAATACTACAACACGCTGGTCGCCGATCTGGTCGGGGGACAGCCGGTGGTCGTCGTCGTCGACGGGCTCGGCGGCGGAGCCGGGGGCTTCGACTTCGAGGTGACCTCGCTGCCGTCGACGGAGACCGCGTGCGAGGACGGCGAGGACGAAGACGGGGACGGGCCCAGCGACTGCTACGACTCGGACTGCGCGGCCCTCCCGACCTGCGCCCCGACCTGCCCGGACCTGGTTTTCACCGGGGCCCTCGGTGACACCATCGTCGGCAGCACCTTCGGTCAGCCGAACACGCCGAGCCCGAGCTGCGCGCCGTTCGGCGGCGCGCTCGACGGCCCGCACACCGGGGTCGAGTTCACCGCGCCCGCCGACGGGACCTACGTGCTCGCGACCACCGACGCCACCACGTTCGACAGCGTGCTGTGGGTCGACGACGGGTGCGGCGGCGCGGAGCTCGCGTGCGACGACGGGTACGTCCCCGGGGTCCACGGGGCAGACCAGGTCGCGGTCGATCTCACTGCCGGCCAGACGGTGATCGCCAACGTCGCGCCGTTCATCACCGGCGGGGGCGAGTTCACCCTGACGGTGTTCGAGCCCGCCGCGTCCGAGGCGGGGGCGTGCCACGACCACCTCGACAACGACCTCGACGGCCTCGACGACTGCGAAGACCTCGACTGCGGCGGCGTCGACCCGACCTGCATCGAGACCTGCGCGTCCGACATCGACGAGGACGCCGACGGCCTGACCGACTGCCTCGACGCCGAGTGCGCGGGCGCACCGGAGTGTGTCGAGGCCTGCCCCGAGCAGGTGATGATCGACTATGCCGCCGGTTCGACCGTCGGGGCGGCGGACGACTTCGCCGGCTCGTGTGGCGGCGCCGGGGCGTCCGACACCACGGTCGAGTTCACCGCGCCTGCCAACGGGATGTACCACTTCGACTTCTACGCAGACGACGCGACCAGCGGCGTGATGTACCTCCTGTCGGGGTGCGGCGGTCAGGAGCTCCAGTGCCAGGTCGGGTCGGGGTACCTCACGCAGCAGCTGGCGGCCGGCCAGTCCGTGGTGGTGGTGGTCGACGGCCAGGACGCGCTCGACGCGTTCGAATGGCAGGTGTTCGGGTTCTGATCGGAGCTGCTGCGCGGCGCTACAGGAGCTCGCGCAGCGTCGCCGCCGCCTCCTCGTGCGCCGCATGGACCACCGGCGCCACCGCCTCGGCCCGCAGCGGAAACCACGGGGGCATCACGGTCCGGATCCGTTGCAGCGCGGCGTCATCGTCCGGGGGCGGCGCCGCCTCGCCGGTGCGGTGGGACGGGCTGACCTCGTGGAAGTCGAGCCGATCGACCGCCCGGACCAGCGCGGTCACCTTCGCCAGCGGGTCCGTCCCGGTCGCCCGGTGGTGATCCCGGACCGCGGCGACGATCGGCGCCGGCAGGCCCCACTTCTCGAGCGCCTTCGCGCCGAGCGCCGCGTGGTCGATCCCGCAGATCGCGGTCTCGGCCGCCAGCAGGTCCGCCGGGCTCGACCAGGTCGCCTCGTCGACCTGCCGGAGCGCGGCCGGCGCCTCGTGGAACAGGATGAACCGCCCGATGTCGTGCAGCAGCCCGCACAGGTACACGTCGTCCGCCTTGTACGGGGAGAGCTCGCACCGACCGGCGAGGGCGCGCGCGATCGTCGCGACGTGGATCGCGTGGACCCACAGCGACCGCTCCCACGCGTTCGTCGGGACGAACACCCGGGCGACGGCGAGGGTGACCACGAGGTTGGTGGTGGTGCTGGCGCCGATCCGGAGCACGGCGTCGCGGATCCGGGTCGGGCGGCTCGCTCCCCGGACCGCGGCCGAGTTCGCGAGCGCCAGGACCCGGGCGGCGTAGGTCGGTTCGCGCTCGATCAGCCGCACCAGGTCGTCGAAGTACGACTCGCTGGACCGCTCGAGCCGCATCATCGCCACGAGCGTCGTGGGGAGGACCGGGAGCTCGTCGAGGTGCCGCTCGAGCGACATTCGGAGCTCGCTCGGGCCGGGGACCGCCATCGGGACGTGGGTCACGCGCCCTCCGGTCCCCCCGTTCGGTCCGGCGCTGGGCCGCTGAAGGGTCCACCCGATTGTCTGGGCCTCCGCCCCACCCTTCCGGCAACGTTCGGTCCGAGCTTCGGCGCGGTTCCGGTGTGAGCGGTGCGAACGTTCCGGCGGGGACCCGGGGCTTCGGCGGCCCCACCCCAC
>JBEBJW010000567.1:0-5351 GCA_040079715.1 Myxococcota bacterium
GGGTGAAGGTCGCGCCCGGCCTGGTCCTCCAGGGCCTGATCCAGCCGCCCACCGCCACCCCGGGCCTCCCCGCGGGCACCTGCCCGCTGGCGCTGTTCCTGGTCAACCGGCGCACGGGGTCCGCCGACGAGGGCGGGATCTTCCAGGTCGCGCTGGAGCTCGCCTGCCCCACCGGGTTCCTGCCCCGGCCCAACCGGCGCGACGAGCACGGCCAGGACTGGGACGACCGGGTCGCCGACCTCCAGCACCGCGACCAGTTCGAGCTCGCGGTCGGCCACGGGGTCTCGGTCGAGGTCGACCCGCCCGACGACGAGGGCCGGTACACCACCGTGCGCACCGCGTGGGTCCCGCGGGCCGAGGTCCACCGAGTCGAGCCGCGCGAGGTCCGCGAGGTCGAGGTCCGGATGGACCCGCTGGCAGCGCTCACCGACGGCGACGCGGTCCGCGCCGCGCTCGCAGCCCTGCCCGAACAGTACGCCCTGTGGATCACCGACCAGCGCCGGATCGCGCTCGACTCCGACGACCGGCGTGACACGTCGGGTGCGCTGATGGACCAGGCCGACCAGGCCCGCCAGCGCATCGTCGACGGCATCGAGCTCCTGGCCACCGACCCGGTGGCGCTCGAGGCGTTCCGGCTGACCAACCTCGCGATGGCCGAGGCCGCCCGTCGCCGCAGCCCGGACCGGTACACCGACGGGCGGGTTCCCGAGTGGCGCCTGTTTCAGCTCGCGTTCGTCCTGCTCTCGCTCCCGTCCGTCGCTGACTCCCACCACCCGGACCGCGCCACGGTCGAGCTGATCTTCTTCCCGACCGGCGGCGGCAAGACCGAGGCCTACCTCGGGGTGATCGCGTTCGCCCTGGTCCTGCGGCGCCTCCGGGGGCAGGGCCGACCCGACCGCGGCCTCGGGGTGGCGGTGCTGCTCCGCTACACCCTGCGCCTGCTCACGCTCGACCAGCTCGCTCGCGCCGCGACGCTGATGTGCGCGCTCGACAAGCTCCGGCGCGCCGACCCGACCCGGCTCGGCGACGTCCGGTTCGCCGTCGGGCTGTGGGTCGGCAAGACCGCGACCGCGAACACCCTGTCCGTCGTGGCCGACCAGATCGTCGAGTTCAAGAACAACCCCAGCAAGGACGCCCGGTCGCCGTTCCCGCTCACCGAGTGCCCGTGGTGCCATCGCCCACTGGACCGCGACTCGTTCTCCCTCCACCCCTCCAAGACCAAGCCCGAGGAGGTGGTGGTGGCGTGCCTCGACGCCCGATGCGACTACGCCGCCGGCAAGAACCGCGACGGTCTGCCGGTCGTGTTCGTGGATGAGCAGGTGTACCGGGAGCTGCCGGCGTTCCTGATCGCCACCGTCGACAAGTTCGCGATGCTGCCGTGGCGGGGCGAGACCGGAGCGCTGTTCGGCCGGGTCGGCGCGCGGTCCGGGCGGCGGTTCTTCGGCCCGGTGGACGTCCGCCCGAAGGACGCGTCGATGCTGCCCGCAGGGCTCCTACCGCCGGAGCTGATCGTCCAGGACGAGCTCCACCTGATCTCGGGCCCGCTCGGCACGATGGTGGGCCTGTACGAGACCGCGATCGAGTCCCTGTGCACCAGCGCGGATGGCGCCCGCCCGAAGATCCTCGCGTCCACCGCGACCGTCCGCCGGGCCAAGGAGCAGGTCAAGGCGCTGTTCGGTCGCCGGATGGCCCAGTTCCCGCCGCCCGGGGTGAACGCCGGCGACACCTGGTTCGCCGACGTGGACCGGGAGTCGCCCGGGCGCCTGTACCTGGGCGTCGCCGCGCCGGGCCGGGCGATGAAGGCGATCCTGCTGCGGACCTACGTGGCGCTGCTCGCGGCCGCCGGTCGGCTGTGGGACCCGACCGGACCGCCGGATCAGTCGGCCGACGGGTACCAGACGCTGGTGGGCTACTTCAACGCGCTCCGTGAGCTCGGCGGGATGCGCCGGCTGGTCGAGGACGAGGTCCGCACCCGGTGCGCCAAGGCGGCCGAGAAGAAGCCCGACGATCTCACCGAGAACCGATGGGTCCGCGGCCGGACCATCCAGCAGGAGCCGGTCGAGCTCACCTCGCGTGAACACACCGCCACCATCGCGAAGTCCAAGGCGCGGCTGGGTCGGTCGTACGCCGAGAAGGACCACGTGGACGTGGCGCTCGCGACCAACATGATCTCGGTCGGCGTGGACATCGACCGGCTCGGGCTGATGGTGATCGCCGGCCAGCCGAAGGCCGCGGCGGAGTACATCCAGGCGAGCTCGCGGGTGGGTCGGCAGGCGCGGTGGCCGGGCCTGGTGGTCACCTGCTTCAACACGGCGAAGCCGCGCGACCGGTCGCACTACGAGCGGTTCGCCGCCTGGCACGCGTCGTTCTACCGGTTCGTCGAGGCGGCGACGCTCACCCCGTTCTCCGGGCCGGCCCTCGACCGCGGGCTGGCCGGCACGCTCGTCGCGATGACCCGCCTCGGCGACCCGGCGCTCACCCCGCCGATCGGCGCGATGGACTGGTCGGCCCACCGGGCGATCGCCGAGGCCGCGGTGAAGCAGCTGGCCGATCGGGCTGCGGGGCAGCCGGGCGCGACCGATGAGCACGACGCCATCGCGGACGCGCTCGCCGCCCGTGGACGGAACCTGATCGACGCCTGGGAGCGGCTGGTGGACGTGGCCCGAACCGAGGGGGCGGGGAAGCGCACCTACTCGCGGTACGACCGAGACAAGGCCGGCGGAAAGCCGATCCTGCGCCAACGCCTCGACGACGATCCCCCGGCCGCCGGTACCGACGACGCGAAGTTCACGGCGCCGACCTCGATGCGGGACGTCGAAGGCTCGGCCCACCTGTGGGTCGAACACAAGGCGCTCGGAGGGAAGAGCTGATGGCGGGGAAGTGGGGCAAGGCCACCGTCCGGATCCCGCCCGACGGGCAGATCCGGATCTCCCAGGTCGTCAGCACGTTCGGTCCGGGTGCCTTGGTCGACCTGGTCGACGCCGCGGTGCTGATCGGCGGGCTCGACTTCTGGGTCTGGGGCAAGGACCAAGGGGTGAAGGTCATCACCGAGCCGCGCCTGCGCGACGCGGTCGCTGAACGGCTGACGCGGGCGAAGCGGCGCCCGCTGTCGCTGGAGGAGCCGTTCCGCGAGCCCCCGATCGGCGACGACAAGGAGCCGCGGACCGGGCGCGGGGTCCAGGTGCTGGAGTTCCCGGCCTGGTTCGTGTGCCAGAACCCCGAGTGCCGCGCGTTGATTCGGGCCGGAGACGGGCTCGAGCGAAAGGGGAATCGGTGCATCCACGAATGCACGACCAAGGGGTCGGAGTGCGTCCCGGTGCGATGGGTCGCGATGTGCAAGCGCGGGCACCTCGAGGACCTGCCATGGATCGCGTTCGCCCACCGGCTCGGCCGGACCTGCGCGGTGCCCCAGCTCCGATTGATCGAAGGCGCGACCGGCGACTTCTCCGAGATCGAGGTGCGGTGCGCGTGTGGGGCGTCGGAGCGGATGTCTTCGGCGTTGGCGCCCGACGCGATGCCGCGGTGCGCCGGGAAGCGGCCGTGGCTCGGGGCGGAGGGCGACGAGCTCGACGACCACGGCCGGCCCACCTGCGACGAGGCGCTCTCGCTGCGGACCCGGACCGCCAGCAACGCCTACTTCGCCCAGGTGATGAGCGCGCTGTCGATCCCCGAGCAGGGCCAGGAGCTGCTCGACGGGGTGAAGGCGGTGTGGGACGTGCTCCAGGCGGTGGCCGTGCGCGAGACGTTGACCGCGTTCCGGACGATCCCCAAGGTCCAGCAGGCGCTGGAGGGGTGGTCCGACGAGGCGGTGATGGAGGCGATCACCGCCCTCCGGAGCGGGAAGGGCTTCGACCGGAAGCCGCTCCGGTCGGCGGAGTACGAAGTGTTCCTCGATCAGGGACCCGAGCAGCCGGGCGATCTGCCGGCGTGGGACGAGACGTTCTTCGCCCGGCGGCTCCACCCGGAAGACGGCCTGCCGCCGAAGGTGGGCGCGATCGTGCTCGCCCACAAGCTGCGGGAGGTCCGGACCCAGGTGGGGTTCACCCGGCTCGAACACGCCGCGCCGGACCTGGAGGGTGAGTACGACCTCGGCGTCCAGTCCGCGCCGCTGTCGCTGCTCAAGGACTGGCTCCCGGCGATCGAGGTCGGCGGCGAGGGCGTGCTGGTCTCGCTCGACGAGGACGCCGTGGTCGAGTGGGAGAACCGACCGGAGGTCCTCGCCCGGGCCGAGGAGCTGCTCGCTGGCCACGCCTCCTGGGTCCTCCGGAACAAGACCGGGCTGACGTTCCCCGGGGTTCGGTTCTACCTACTGCACTCGCTGTCACACCTGCTGATCACCGCGATCTCGCTCGAGTGCGGGTACGCAGCGTCCGCGATCCGGGAGCGGCTGTACTGCGCAGCCAGCGGAGACCCGCTCCCGATGGCGGCGATCCTGCTGTCCACCGGGACCAGCGGGGCGGAGGGGACGCTCGGCGGGCTGATCGGGCAGGGCCGGCGGCTTCGGAGCCACCTCCGTCGGGCCTGGGACCTCGGGGTCTTGTGCGCCAACGATCCGGTCTGCGCCCACCACTCGCCGAGCGAGGACCTGGGCGAGCGGTTCCTCGAAGGCGCCGCTTGCCACGGGTGCTTGTTCGTGGCCGAGTCGAGCTGCGAGCGGTTCAACCAGTTCCTCGACCGGTCCCTGGTGGTCCCGACCATCGGCCGGCCGCCCGAGCTGGCCTTCTTCCGGGATCGGCCCTGACGGGGCTGACCGGGGTCCCGCTCCCCGACCTGCGGGAGCTGCTCGACGCGGTCGAGCGCGGTCGGGTCCCGTGTCCGTTGACCCGAGCGGGCCTGCAGGCGGTCGGACTCGGCCACGTCCACGGCCGGATCGCCCTCCTGGGGAACCTCCCGCCAGCAGCCGTGGCCGCGGCGCTCCAGGTGGCGATCGCCGAGCGAATCGGTCGACCGACCCCCCGCATCGAGCTGGTGTGGACCGGCCCCGAGCCGGCGGCGAGCCCCGCCCGCGACACCGCGGTGGTCGTGCGGCAGCTGTTCGACGAGGCCGAGCGCTCGGTGCTGGTCGCCGGGTTCACCTTCGATCACGGCGCCGCCATCCTCCGCCACCTGTGGCTGGCGATGCGCGACCGCGGCGTGGCGGCGAAGATGGTGCTCCAGGTGGACCGGGCCGAGGCGGGGGCCATCGAGGCGCGCGTGCGGTCGACCGCTGACGCGTTTCTTCGGGCCAACTGGCCCTTCGGCGACCCCGTCCCCGAGCTGTGGTACGACCCACGGACCGTGCAGCCCGGGTCCATCGCTTCGATGCACGCGAAGTGCGTGGTGGTGGACGAGGTGAGGGCGTTGGTGGGCTC
>JBEBJW010000568.1:0-5307 GCA_040079715.1 Myxococcota bacterium
CACCGGTCCCGACCCCGCTCGCGCCGAAGCCCGCCCCGGCGCCCGGCTCTGCCCCGGCGCCTGCTCCGGCCCCTGCTCCGGGCCCCGCGCCGGCGCCGGCTCCGGCGGGGGCGTTCGTGGTCACGTTCACCTCGATCCCGCTCGGGGCGAAGGTCGAGCTGGTCGGCGGGGAGGAGATCGGCACCACGCCGGTCCGGCGCGGATTCGACAGCGGCACGTTTCGGGTCCGGATGACCGACGACGGGGGCCGGACCGGAGAGAGCACGATCCGGGTGGGGCGGTCGATGCCGACGCGCTACACGTGGAAGGCGTCGGAGGATCGATGGGAATCTGGGTATTGACGGCTCGACTCGCCCGCGCGGCGTGCGACGATCCGGAGCCCATCGTGGTGGCGCTCGAGGCGGCGGCCACCGAGGGCCGCACCGCCGAGGGCGAGGCGAAGAAGGCGGAGGTGCTCGCGGCGCTGGCGTGCGGCCGTCCGGTCGATCCCACGCTGCTGGCGCGGATCTGGCTCGCCGACGCGGTGGTGCTCGCGACCCAGGGGGACCGCGCGGGGTCCGACGACGCGTTGGCCGCCGCGGCCCACGTCGCGCCGCAGGTCTGGAACGACGTGTACGGGTCGGACTTCGAGCGGCGCCACCTGGCGGCCACCGCGGTCGATCCCGGAACCGGGCGGATCGTGCTCGCCCCGCAGGTCGCGGGCGGGCTCCCGGCCGGCGCGGCGGTGGTGGCGGCGATCGACGGCCACCTGACGGCCGGGTCGGCGGTCGACGTGCCGGCGGGCCTCCACGTGGTCCAGCTCGGGTTCGCGGCGGACGATCTCCGGTTCGCCCAGGAGATCTACGTGGTCCCCGGCCAGGACCTCGTGGTCCGGGCCGAGCTCCCGCCGTTCCCGGTCGCGCCGGTCGCGCCGGCTCCGGCGCCGGTCGGTCCGGTCCCGGTCGTCCGGAAGCACCCGCCGGTGTTCGCGATCGCGTCGATCGCCACGGCGGTGGGAGCGGCGGCGACCGCGGCCGGAGCGTCGCTGCAGAACGGAGCGATGCGCGACGCCCAGTCGCGCGCAGCGCTCGAAGGCGCGTACCACACCCAGCAGGCGCTCGGGGTGGTGAGCTATTCGCTGGTCGGGGTGACTGCGGCGTGTCTCGCGGTGGAGGTCGCGTGGTGATCGGGCTGTGGTGGGCCAGCGGGTGCCTGATCAACGGCGACCTGTACCGCGAGCGGCTCGACGCGCTCGCCGACGACGGTGACACGGACACGGACACGGACACGGACACCGACACCGACGCGGACACCGACGGGACCGGCGACACCGGCGACGTCCCGGGTGACCTCGACGGCGACGGGTACGCCGGCGACGCCGACTGCGACGACTCCGATCCCGACCGCAACCCCGGCGAGTGCGAGGTCTGCGGCGACGGCGACGACGAGAACTGCGACCCCCTGAACCTCGACGGCGTGTGCCACCCGGCGCTGGTCCCCGGGTTCGACCTGCTGACCGACGCGGTCCGGTTCGACGGGGTGTCGCGGTTCGACAACGCCGGGATCGCGGTCGCCGCCGCTGGAGACTTCAACGGCGACCACCTCGGCGACGTGATCGTCGGCGCGAGCCTCGCCGACCCGGACGGGCAGGACCAGGCCGGCAGCGCGTACCTGCTGCTGTCGCCGCTGTCCGGCGGCTCGCTCGGGTCCGCCGCCGCCCGGTACGACGGGGAGGTCGCCGAGGACCGCGCCGGTGTCGCGGTCGGGGCGGTCGACCTCGACGACGACGGGTTCAGCGACCTGGTGATCGGCGCGAAGGCCCACGACGAGACCGCGATCGACACCGGCGCGGTGTACCTCGTGTACGGGTCGGCCGCGGTGCCGTCCGCCACCAACGGCCTCAACCAGGCGGCGAAGCTGGTCGGGGACCTCGGGGCGCAGGCCGGCGGCACCCTCGCCGGCCTCGGCGACGTGGACGGCGTACCCGGGGCCGAGCTGCTGGTCGGCGCCGAGCACGTCGAAGCGGATCGCGGGGTCGTGTACCTCGTGTCCGGTGGCGCCCGGGTGTACCAGCCGCGCCAGAACTACCAGCTGTCGACCGTGGCGACCCGGATCGACGGCGCCGAGGTCAACGGGTCATTCGGCTCGGCGATCGCCGACTCCCGCGACGTCGACGGCGACGGGGTCGGTGACTTCGCGGTCGGGGCGCTGAACGCGGTGACCAGCGGGATCAACGCCGGTGCGGCGTACCTGGTCCTCGGCGATCCGGCGTTCGCGTCGGTGGGGACCTTCTCGGTGTCCGACGTGGGGTACGCGTTCCTCGGCGAGTCATCGGGCGATCACGCGGGCTCGTCGGTCGGCGCGGGCGATGTCACCGGCGACGGCCAGGTCGATCTGATCGTCGGCGCCCGGTCGCAGTCGGAGCTGTCGATCGATCACGGCGCGGTGTACGTGGTGTCGGACCTCGACTTGAACGGGCTGTACGACCCGAACCCCGATCTCGGCTTCGCCTCCGCCAAGGTGTTCGGCGAGAACGCCGGCGACCGCCTCGGCCAGGCGGTGACGAGCCCCGGCGACCTGAACTGCGACGGGATCGACGACCTGGTGATCGGCGCGGATCGGTACGAGGACGAGCGAGGTGTGGCCTACGTCCTGTACGGTCCGGTCGTCGGCGACGTGGTGCTGTCCGAGGTGCCGTCGCTGGTCCGGCTGCTCGGCACGGCGAAGAAGACGGACAACCTCGGCGCGTACCTCGCCGGGGCAGGGGACCTCGACCTCGACGGCCGGCCGGACCTGGTGATCGGCGCGTACGGGGCGGGCGAGGACGTCGGGCTGACCGGGGCCGGCCGGGTGTGGATCGCGTACGGCGCGTTCTGATCGCGGTCGCGACCGCCAGGCAGGGCGCGCGGCGCGGTCGGACCACGATCGGCACCGGTTCGCCACGGACGCCGCGTTGCGCCCTGGCGATCCCCCGTTTATTACGGGGCCCGGTCACGGTCACCTTTCGGAGGTCCAATGTCCGCCCTACTCCTCGCCTTCGCCACGAACGCCCACGCCCAGGCCGTCCATGCGGTCGACGTGACCGACACCGGCTACGACCCGCAAGACATCGTGGTGATCGTCGGAGACACCGTCGAGTGGTCGTTCGTCGGCGCCGCGTCGCACTCGGTCACCTCCGACGTGGGCGAGCCCGTGTCGTTCGACTCCGGCGTGCTGCTGACCGGCACGTTCGCCCAGGCGTTCAACGGCGCCGGGATCATCTCGTACGGCTCGTCGGTCGACGCGTTCTCCGGCACGGTCGAGGTCGTCGGGTTCAGCGGCGTGTCGCTGAACGAGGTGCTCGCGGATCCGGGCACGATCGCCGGCGACGCGAACTGCGACGGCGTGATCAGCACCACCCAGGACGAGTTCGTCGAGATCGTGAACAACACGAACGCCGCGGTCGACCTGTCCGGCGGCACCCTGTCGGACGCGGTCCAGGTCCGCCACACGTTCCCCGCCGGCTCGATCGTCCAGCCGGGCGCCGCGATGCTGGTGTTCGGCGGCGGCACGCCCGTGTTCGACGGCAGCTCCACCGCGACCGACCCGTGGTGCATCGAGCTGCCCGCAACCACCGGGGTCCAGGTGGCCAGCACCGGCACCCTCGGCCTGAACAACGACGGCGACGATCTCGTCGTCCGCGCCGCGAACGGGTTCCCGCTCGACTCGGTCGGCTACGGCACCGAGGGCAACTCCGACGAGTCGCTCGTTCGGTCGCCCGAGCTGTCGCGGTCGGTGATGGTCCAGCACACCACCACCCCGGGGGGCACCACCTGGTCGCCCGGCGCCGACATCGCCGGCAACGCGTGGGGCGGCGGCGCGGCCGGTCCGTCGCTCGCGGCGTTCACCCCCGGGATCGCCGGCCAGCAGAACACCCTCGTCGTGTCGAACGGCGCGGCGAACTCGCCGGTCGTGTTCGTCGTCGGCAACAACCCGGGCTCGGTGCCGCTGCCGGGCGGGCTGTGCCCCGGCCTCCGCGTCGGGATCCAGGCCCCGACCAAGGTCGGCAACAAGAACACCAACGCGGGCGGCTCGGCGTCGCTGACGATCAACGTCCCGGTGGCGGTCGCCGGCAACACGATCCTGTCGCAGGCCGTGTTCACCGCCACCTGCGAAGTCAGCAACGTGGTCCCCACCACGTTCCAGTAGTGAGCGGCCCCGACGCGGTGGTGATCGGCGCCGGCCCGAACGGGCTGTTCGCCGCCGCTCGGCTGGCCCGCGCGGGGCTCCGGGTCGAGGTCCTCGAAGCCGCGGCCCGGCCAGGCGGCGCCCTGTGGACGGTCGAGTCCGCCGGCGCCGGGTTCCTCCACGACGTGGGCGCGGCGTTCGTCGCGTTCCGCGACAGCGTGGCGTTCCGCGGGCTCGACCTCGAGGCGCGCGGACTGCGGTGGGCGCTCGGGACGTTCGAGTCGGCGCACCCCGCACCCGACGGCACCTGCCCGGGGATCGCCCGGGACCTCGACCGGTCCGCGCCGACGTTCGGGACCGACGCCGACCGCTGGCGGGCGCTGTGCGCGTTCCACCGGGGGATCGAGCCGCAGATGCTGGCGTTCCTCGGCCCGCTGCCCCAGGTGGTGCCGGCGCTCCGGATGGGCCCGATCCGCGGGCTGCGCCTGCTGGCGGCGTTCCTCCGGTCGAGCGGCGGGTTCGCGCGGGCGACGTTCGCGACGGAGGCCGCCCGGCGGGTGATCCCGTCGATGGGCCTCCACGTCGACGTGGGCCCGGACGATCCGTTCGGCACCGCGGTGTGCTGGATGCTCGCGCTGCGCGCCACCACGGCCGGGTTCGCCGTGCCGGTCGGCGGGGCGGCGGCGATCACCCGGGCGCTGATCGCGGACCTCGAGGCGCACGGGGGCACCGTCCGCACCGGGGTCCGGGTCGACCGGGTCCGGGTGGTCGACGGCGCGGTGGTCGGGGTCCGTGCCGGCGGCGACGAGATCGACGCCCGGCGGGTGATCGCCGACACGTCAGCCGCGTCGCTGTACCTCGATCTGGTCGGCCCGGACCACCTCCCCGGGTTCGTCACCCGGGCGATGCGCGCGTTCCCGCAGGGGTGGGGCACGTTCAAGCTCGATCTGTCGCTGAGCGCGCCGGTGCCGTGGACCGCCGAGGTCGCGCGGGCGTCGGCGGTGGTCCACCTCGGCGACGCGCTCGACGATCTGGCCCGGTTCACCGCCGAGGTCCGCGGCGGGGCGCTCCCGAGCCGACCGTACCTGGTGATCGGCCAGCAGTCGCTGGTCGACCCGAGCCGCGCGCCCGCGGGGCACCACACGCTGTACGTGTACACCC
>JBEBJW010000569.1:0-5346 GCA_040079715.1 Myxococcota bacterium
GTCCGCCGGTGGGTCGAGCCCGCGTGGTGAGCTCCGCCGGTCAGCGCAGCCCGGGCTCGAGCTGCGACCGGAGGATCGTCCAGGCGTACACCACCGAGCCGTTCACGTCCCGGATCGACGCGATCAACGTCGGATCCGGGATCGTGGTGTCCACGTCGAGGGTCACGAACGACACCGTGTCGTCGAAGCAGGTGACGAGCTCGTCGTCCGACCCGCAGCCGGACGGATCGTTCGCCAGGGGCGAGCTGATGATCTCGGGCAGGTCGTACCCGCCGGCCGGTCCCGGCTCGAGCCGGAGCTCCGACCGGTGGATGTCGCCGGACAACAGGATCACGCCGCCGACGCCGCGATCCGCGAGCGCCTGCTCGATCCGGTCGCGCTGGCCGAGGTACGCCGCCCACGAGTCGCTCGACCCGTGCTCCGACCACTTGCTGCCGGACGCGAGCAGCTTGAACGTCGCGGTCGACGAGGCCATCGCCTCGATCAGCCACGCCTCCTGATCCGCGCCGATCATCGAGCCGGTCTCGACCGCCCGGTAGTACCGGTCATCCAACACGAACCAGTCGACCGACCCCCAGGTCGCGCGGGTGAACACGCCGGGGACCGTGTCGAGGCCGTACGACGGGTTCGCCCAGTACTCGGTGAACGTGCGGAGCGCGGTGTCGCGGCCGGCCTCGGTGCCGAGCGTGTTGTTGCCGACGAAGTCGTGGTCGTCCCAGGTCGCGAGGTTCGGCGTCTGGCTCAGCATCGTGGATCGACTCGCCCGGGTGTGGGCCCACCGGTAGTACTGGCGCTGCGCGTCGAGGTCCGACGAGTTTCCGTAGTGGTTGTCGCCGATGAACAGGAACAGATCCGGGTCGTAGCCGAGGATCGACCCGAACACGGGCTGATCGTCGAACCTCGAGCACGAGCCGAACGCGAACCGGTACACGCCGAGCTCTCCGGCCGGCGGGGGCGCGGTGAAGCTCATCGTCCGGCTCCGGACGCCGTCGACGTCGACCGCGTAGAACCAGGTCTTGCCCGGCGTCACCCCGTACAGGTGGGCCTCCCAGGTGAAGTCGTCCTCGGGGCGCGGGTAGCCGATCGCGACCGGCGCGGCGCGGTCGACCCCGTCCGACGTGTCGGCGACGTACACCGCCACCCGCAGCGTGCTGGAGGTCCGGACCCAGATCCGGGCCTCGCCGGGGGGCGCCATCCCGATCAGCGGCCCGACCGCGAGCGGGGAGTCCCAGATCGTGCGGCAGTCGGAGTGCCAGCCGTTCGGGTCCGCCCAGTGCATCGCCTCGGTCGACGCGTCGCCGATCACCACCCCGGGCGCGTCCTCGCAGTAGGTCTGCGCGCCGTCGAGGGCCACCTCGAACCCGGCCGGCCGCCACGCGTCCGCGCCGTCGACCGCAGTGACGTCGAACCGATCGAACGCCGCCGTCGGGCGTCCGCCGCCGTCGATCGTCATCACGTCGACGTACCCGACCTCCCGGTCGTTCCAGTCGGGGACGCCGAGCGACACGCACAGGTCCTCCGCCAGGCACAGCGTGGGGTTGGTCCCGTCGGTCTTGTCGTTCACCCCGTCGCCGGTGCGGACCGACACGGTGATCAGATCGACAACGCCGTCGTCGACCGGCGGTCCGGGGTCGACGCAGCCCGCGCCGTCGGTCACGATCCCGTCGTCCGCCACGCCGGAGCAGTCCTGGTCGATCCCGTCGCACCGCTCGGGCGTGCCCGGGTGGATCGACGGGTCGTGGTCGTCGCAGTCCCCGGGCGCGGCGACGCCGTCGGCGTCCTGGTCGTCGGCCGACGTCCCCGACGGCGTGGACCCGGTGGGGTCGGACGGGACCGGGATCGACGCGGGGTCGACCGGGTACGGGCGATCGCGGACGTCGTGGGATTCGGAGCAACCGAACACGACCGACAACAGCAACATCGGGACCCCCTCGGCGAACGGCGGAGCGTACTCGAACCGGTCCGCCCGGGGAATCGACGGCGGGGCGACCCCGATCGCGGCGCGATCGTCGCGGTCCGCGAGGGACCCGCGGGATGGAGCGCGCAGCGGTCGGGCGCGACCCCGCCCTACGCAGTCGGGTCGAACGTGAGTAAGCTTCGGAGGTGCAGAACGTGCGGGTGGGTCCGTTCGACCTCGCGCAGCCGATCGGCCGCGGCGGGACCGGTGTGGTGTGGCGGGGGATGCACCGCGACACCGGCGTCCCGGTCGCGGTGAAGGTCCTGTCGCGCCACCTGTCGCGCGACGCGTCGCCGGACAGCTTCCGGAACGAGGTGCGGTCGATCGCCGCGCTCGATCACCCCGGGATCGTGTGGATCTACGACGTGGGGCGGATCACGGCCGAGGTCGCCGCCCAGACCCACAACCGGCTCGAGGCCGGCAGCCCGTACTTCGCGATGGAGTACGCGAGCGGCGGCACGCTCGGCGAGTTCACCGCGAGCGGGTGGGACAACGACCTCAAGCCGCTGCTGATCGGGCTGCTCGACGCGCTGGCCCACGCCCACGCCCGCGGGGTGGTCCACCGGGACCTGAAGCCCGGGAACGTGCTGCGGAGCGGCCTGACCGACGCGCGGCCCGGGTGGAAGCTGTCCGACTTCGGGATCGCGACCGCGCTCGAGGAGACGGTCGAGCGGTCGATCGCCCACGAGCTCGTCGGGACGCTCGCCTACATGTCGCCGGAGCAGATCACGGGGTCGTGGCGAGACTTCGGCCCGTGGACCGACCTGTACGGCCTCGGGTGCCTGATTTACAAGGTCGTCGGGGCGAACCCGCGCCCGTTCGGGGCCGCGAAGGGCCCGGCGCTGATCACCGCCCACCTCGAGGACCGGCCCGACCCGCTGATCCCGCGGTTCCCGGTGCCGCACGGGTTCGACGCGTGGGTCGCGAAGCTGCTCGAGAAGCGGCCGGACGACCGGTTCACCACTGCGCGCGAGGCGATCCGCTCCCTCCACGAGCTCGGGTCGGCGACGCTCGCGGCCGACCTGCTGCCCCAGCCGCTGACGCCGGTCAAGCTGTCGCTCGACGACGCCGAGCTCGACGGCCCGACCGAGGTGGTCCGTGGCGGTTCGGGGGCCTCGACCAGCCGGATCCCGGAGGACTGGCGGACGATCGAAGCGCCCGCACCCGCGCTCCGCGAGCTGAAGGCCGGCCTGCGGCTGGTGGGGCTCCGTCCAGTCCCGCTCGTCGGGCGGATCGCCGAGCGGGATCTGCTGTGGGACCGGGTCCGGATGGTGGTCGCCCGCGGACGGGCCGAGGTGGTCGTGATCCGCGGCCCGGCCGGGATCGGCAAGACCCGGCTCGCGCGGTGGGTCGGCGAGGCGGCGCACGCGCTGGGCGGGCTACCGTTCCTGACCGGCGAGGCGCGGCACGGCGAGGCTCCGTACGAGGCGTTGTCCCGCCCGTTCCGGCGGGCGTACCGGACGGTCCGGCTGACCGCGGACCAGCGCACCGCGCGGCTGATCGAGCGGTTCGGGCCAGGGCGCGAGGAGGCCGCGGCCGAGGTCGCCGCGCTGCTCGCGCCGGCTTCGGAGGGGCAGGGGACCTGGCTCGGGGCCGAGGCCCGGTACACCGCAGCGCGGCTGGTGCTCGATCAGCTCGGGCTGTCGTCCCACGGCGCCGTGCTGTTGTACGACGACGCCCACCTCGCGCCGGATCTGGTCCGGTTCGCGGCGCACCTCCTCCAGGCGCAGAACGTGCGTCCGACCCCGGTCCTGCTCGTCCTGGTGGTGGGCGAGTCGACGGATCCGACGGCCGACGGGAGCCACACGAGCGGCCGCGCCGACCTCGACGAGCTGCTCCACCGCGACGGGACGACCCGGATCGATCTCGAGCCGCTGGGGCGCAACGACCACGAGCGGCTGGTCCGCGGGCTGATCCCGCTCGAGCCGACCCTCGCGGCCCAGCTCGCCGAGCGCACCGCGGGGAACCCGATGCACGCGGTCCAGGTGGTCCGCGGGTGGGTCGCCGACGGGCGGCTGACCGCGGCGGACGGCGGGTTCGCGCTCGCGGCGCCGGATCGACCGGGGGCGGTGGCCGCGGTCGGGTCGATGCCGGAGGTCTGGCGGGACCGGCTCGATCGGGTGCTCGCCGGGCTCCCGCCCGCGGCGACGATCCTGCTCGAGCGGGCCGCCACCCTCGGATCCTCGTTCGACCCCGAGGAGTGGCAGCGGGTGTGCGACGACCCGAAGGGCACCTGGTCGGCCCGCGGACAGGTCCGGTTCCTGCCGGAGAACGCCGCGCTCCGGGTCGAGGTGGTGGACCGGCTGGTCGCGGAGCAGCTGGTGGTCGAGACCGACGCCGGCTGGCAGTTCGTCCACGGGCTGTTCCGCGAGGCGGTGCTGTCGGCCGCGTCCGCCGGGGGCCGGCTCGGCAGCCACCACCGGGCCTGCGCGCGGATGCTGCTCCACCGCGGCGACGGCGTCCGGTACGCCGAGCGCGTCGGGCGGCACCTCCTCCAGGGAGAGCGGCCGGACCAGGCGATCCCGCACCTGGTCGAGGCATTCCGCCACCGGCTGCGGGCGATGGGCGATCGCGACGCGCTGCCGGTCCTCGGCGAGATCGAGTCGGCGCTGACCCTCGCCGGGATCGAGGCGCCGGACATTCAGTGGGCCGAGCTCGCGGTCCGGCGGGCCGAGGTGTTCGCCCGCCTCGGCCGGATGGCGGACGCGCGACGGGCGGCGGTCGAGGCCGAGCGACGGGCGCGCGGGGGCGGCTGGCGCTCGCTCCAGGCGCGGGCCGCCCGGGTGGTCGGCGAGGTCCGGATGCGGAACGGCGACCTCGCCGAGGCCGACGTGGCGCTGGCCCGCGCCGAGGGGCTGGCGGACGAGGCGCGGGACCAGCACCTGCTCGGCACCGTCCACGCCGCCCGGAGCCAGTGCGCCGAGGGGCTGGGCGACAGCGCGCGCGCCCGGGGCCACGCGGTGATCGCGGCCCGGTTCCTGAGCGAGGCGGGCGAGCGGCGGCACCTGGCGGAGGCGTGGTCGGTGCTCGGGGCGCGATCGCTGCGCGACGGGGCGCTGGCCGAGGCGGATCGGGCGTTCGAGCGGGCGCGGGTCCTCCACGGGCGGATCGGCAGCCCGATCGGCGAGGCGCGGGCGATGGCCTCGCGGGGGGACGTGGCGCGGGCCCGCGGAGACCTCGACCAGGCCCGTCGGTGGTACGGGCAGGCGGCCGATCGGTTCCGGACCGCCGGCAGCCCGGGGGTGGTCCAGGCAGTGCTCGGCCTCGCGTGGGTCGAGCTCGCGCACCGCGACTGGATCGAGGCGTCCCGGCTCGGGTCGATCGCGTCGACCGAGGCGGATCCACGCAACCAGCCGGGGGTCGAGGCCGCGATCCACGCGGTCCTCGCC
>JBEBJW010000570.1:0-5318 GCA_040079715.1 Myxococcota bacterium
CGGGTGGGAGCTGCTCGGGATCGCCGACCGGACGTTCGGGCCGGTGACCGTCGCGGCGAACGTCGGCACCCGCGGGGTCCCGCGCGCCGAGTACGACGACCTCGTGTGGAACGACCAGGTGTTCGGGCGGATCGGCGGCGGGTGGCGGCTGACCGAGGACGTCGGCGCGTCGGCCGAGCTCGCGGCCCAGACGAACTGGTCGAGCGGCCAGAACCCGGCCGGCTCGGCGGTCGAGGCGATGGGCGGCGGCTGGGCGTGGCTCGCCGACGGGATCGTCGCGCGGGGCGGGCTCGGCATCGGGCTGACCCGGGCCCCCGGCGCGCCCGCGATGCGCCTCGTGGTCGGGGTGTCGTACGAGCCGAACCCGACGCCGGACCGCGACCACGACGGGCTCGCCAACAAGGCGGATCGGTGCCCGTCCGACCCCGAGGACCCGGACGACTACGCCGACGCCGACGGGTGCCCGGATCCGTCGTACACGACCGAGATCCGGCTGGTCGGCCGCGACGGCGCCACCGTCGACGGGTCGGTCACCCTCGCCGGACCGCAGTCGGTGTCGCTCGACCCGGGCGACCGGTTCGTCGCGGTCCACCCGGGCACCTACGCGGTCACCGCGGCGATCCCCGGGTACGAGCGGTACACCGGCGAGATCGTGGTCCCGGCCCGCCAGGGGGAGCGGTTCGCGCTGACCCTGGTCGCCGACGACGGCGCGCTGCGGGTGTGGGCGGTCGATCCCGCTGGGAACCCCGTCCCGGCCGCGGTCCTCCGGGTGAGCGGCGGCGAGGCCCAGCCGGCGGACGGCGACGCGATCCCCCTGCCCCCAGGCGAGCACGCGGTGGTCGTCACCGCCGACGGGTTCACCGCCGCCGCGGCCTCGGTCGCGATCACCGGCGGCGAGACCCGCGAGCTGTCGGTCGTGTTGGTCCCGACCCCGCCGGGCCCCGCTCCGCAGCCGGTTTCCGCCCCGGGGGGATGACGTCGACCCCTCGCCTGGGGCATCCTGTCACGCTCCGGTGACGGACGGGAGGCGGACGTGTGGCGATGGATGATGGTGTGGGCCGCGTGCGCTGGTGACCCGACCGAGGTGTGCACCTGCGAGGCCGGCGGGGACGACGATGACGACGACGACACCGTCGTCACCACCGGGACCACCGCCGACACCGCCACCACGCCCACCGGCGACACCGGCGACACCGCGACCGACGACTGTCCGCAGTGCGACGACGGCCTCGCGTGCTCGATCGACACCTGCGACGCGGACGGCGCCTGCAGCTACGAGCCGGCGTACGACTGCCCGTGGCCTGCGCTCGCGGTCCAGTGGCTGCTCGAGACCGAGCCGGCGCTGGAGGTGAGCCTGTCGGGGGCCGCGTGGGACCCGGTGAACCACCGGCTGTGGGTGGTCCGGAACTCGGGCGGCGCGGCGGTGTGGCGGCTCGTGCAGGACGCGATCGGGCGGTGGATCGTCGACGAGGACACGGCGCACGTCCGGGCCGAGTGGCTCGACGTGTCCGGCCTCAGCGGCCTCGACCTCGAGTCGCTGACGATCCCCGACCCGGTCGGCGCGCCGGACGTGGTGTACCTGATGGCCGAGGGCGACGAGCAGATCGTCGCGTTCGACCTGTCGGTCCCAGGCGAGGCCGAACCGGTCGGCGTGTGGGACACCTCGCCGTACCTGCCGCTGCTCGACCAGCTCGGCTCGGAGGGCCTGACGTTCGTCCCGGACGGCGCGCTCGCCGCCGCCGGGTTCGTCGACGGCGACGGCCTGCCGCGGGTCAGCGCCGGCGGGATGGGCGGGCTGTTCTTCGTCGGCCACCAGAACGGGGGCAAGGTGTACGCGTTCGACCTCGGCGCGTTCGACACCGTCGCCCACGTCGGCACCTTCGACACCGCCCGGCTCGACACGAGCGGCCTCGAGTTCGACGCGGCCACCAACCGCCTGTACCTGTGGCACGGCGTGACCAACACGCTCGAGATCACGCGGCTGACCTCGTCCGACACAGGCGGCACCTACCGGAAGCTCGACACCGAGTACGTGTTCCAGCACCCGAGCGACATGAACCTCGAGGGGATCGCGGTCACCGGCGGCGACGACTGCGCCGACGGCACCCGGAGCCTGTTCCTGATCGCCGACGACGGGGGACCGGCCTCGATCCAGCTGTACAGCGACTGGCCGTTGTGCCCCTGAACCGCCGTCACCCGAGCAGCCACCAGCCCAGCGCCATGATCAGCACCACCGCGAGACCGGCGAACCACGCCCACCACCCGACGCCGCCCCGCTCGGAGCTGGCGGGGCGCTCCCGCGGCGCCGCCGGAGCGATCGACCCCTCGACCCGCACCCAGTCGCGCTGAGGCAGGAACTCCACCGCCCCGAGGGCCACCGCGAGCTCCTCCGCCGACGAGACCCGCGCAGACGGGTCCTTGTCGAGGCACCGGAACACCAGCGCCTCGAGCCCCGGCGGCAACCGGAGCGACGGGGCGTGCCGACCGAGCGGCGGCGGCGGGGTCGCGATCTGCGCGTCGCGCACGTCGTCCTCGGTGCCGGTGAACGGCCACCGCTCGACCAGCATCCGGTACAGGATCGCGCCGATCGCGTACACGTCGGACGCGGGGGTCGCGGGCTCTCCGCGCACCAGCTCCGGCGCAGCGGTGTGCGGGACCGGCCCCGGCCGGGACGGCGCCACGCCGTCGAGCGTCGCGACCCCGAACCCGACGAGCACCATCCGGTCGCGGCCGGCGTCGTCCCGCCCGATGATCACGTTGCCGGGGTGGAGGTCGCCGTGGACCACCCCTGCCGTGTGGAGCTGGGCCACCGCGAGGGCGACCTGCCGCGCCCACCCCACCGCCCGCGGCGGCGACGGGTTCGTCACCGACAGCACCTTCGCCAGCGGCGCCCCCTCGACGTGCTCGGCGATCACGCACCACCCGCCGTCGATCGCCCCCTGCTCCACCAGCCGCGGGATCCCCCCGTGGAGCAGCCGCACCAGCACGTCTCCCTCGCGACGCGCCCGCTCGCTCCGGACCGGACCGAGCCCGAGCCTGGCGACCACGAGCTCGCGGCTGTCCCGCTCCCGCGCCAGCCACAGCTCGCCGGTGGCGCCCGCATGGAGCTCGCGCCGGAGCTGGTAGCGGTCGAGGACCCAGCTCCCGGTCCGATCTCCGGTGGTGGTCGGTTGCCCGGTGATGTGCGGCCCCGGTTCGGCGTGTGCTCCCATTATGGCAGCCGGATCGGCGCGCGATCCACCCGACGGCCACCGGGGGTCACCGGACCGAGGATCCGCTCCCGACGCGGCCTCGCACCCGGGCGCGCCCATTCGGGTTGCCCCGGCAATTGAAAGTGATATTCAGTTTCACCGTCGGGGGGGACCGGATGTGGTGGCCTGCGTTCGTCGGGTGCGAGGATTCACCGGCATGGACACTCGTGGCCGAGGATCCGCCGGGCGCACCCCTCGCCGGTCTCCCCGACGACCTGGTCGACCGGTTCGACCAGGGTGACGCCGCATTCGAGGCGCTGGTCCGCGAGACCCAGGGGCTCGGTCCGGTGTACATCCGCGCCGCGTGCGGTGGGTGTCACGCCGACGACGCCCGCGGGCCGGGGTTCCCGCGCAAGATGGCGGTCCGCGACGGCGACGGCTGGTCGGCCGACCCCACATTGTTGCCCTGGGGGTCAACCGAGCGACCGTACGTCGCTGGTGGCGCGACCACCCCGATCCTGCCGCCGACCGACGTCGACGGGTTGGTGTTGTCGGTGCGGTCACCACCGGGGGTGTTCGGCCGCGGGTACCTCGAGGCGATCGACGAATCGGAGATCCTGGCGGTCGAGCAGGCCCAGGCCGACGCTGGCGTGGTGTCGGGGCGGGTCAACCGGGTGTGCTGGGCGTTCGACGCGCCGTCGCCGGACGCGTTCGCGATCGCCGAGCCCGGAGACTGCGGGCTCGTCGGCCGGTTCGGCGCGAAGGCGCGGATCCCGTCGCTGGTCGGGTTCACCGCCGACGCGTTCCAGGGCGACATGGCGGTGACGTCCCCGCTGCGGTCGACCGAGCTGCCGAACCCGGACGGCCTGACCGACGACGCCCTCCCCGGCCTGGATCTCGACGCCGAGACGGTCGAGCTCGTCGCCGAGTACGTCCGCCTGCTGCGGATCCCGACCCGACCGGCCGAGGATCCTGTCGGCGCCGCGCTGTTCACCGAGATCGGCTGCGCCGAGTGCCACGTCCCCGCCCTCCGGACCCGGGCGGACCACCCGATCGCCGCGCTCCGCGACCTCGACGCGCCGGTGTTCACCGATCTGCTGGTCCACGATCTCGGTCCGGACCACGCGGACGGGCTGACCGAAGGCGTCGCGGGGCCGTCGGAGTGGCGGACCGCCCCGCTGATCGGGATGCGGTTCCTGCGGACCTACCTGCACGACGGGCGCGCCACCACGGTCGACGAGGCGATCGTCGGCCACGGCGGCCCCGGCTCGGAGGCCGAACCGTCGGTGGCGTCGTTCGAGGCGCTGTCGGACGCGGAGCGGGACGCGGTGACGGCGTACGTCGAGTCGCTGTGACCCGACGTCGACAAGGAGGGGAACGTGATGTGGTTCGTAGCGGTGTGGGGGTGCAAGGCGGACGAGCCGGTCGACCTGGTCAAGGACTACGTCGAGACCGAGCTCGGATCGCTGGCGGACGCGGCGGGCGCGCTCCAGGGGGCGGCGCCGGGGACCGCGTGGGGTGCCACGGAGGCGGCGGCGATGCAGCCGGCGTGGAAGGACGCCCGGGTGTCGTACGAGCGCGTCGAGGGCGCGATCGCGGTGCTGTTCCCCGACCTCGACGTGTCGACCGACGAGCGGTACGACGGTTTCCTCGCCGAGGGGCCCGACGACGACCCGTTCGACGCCGAGGGGATCACCGGGATCCACGCGATCGAGCGGATCCTGTGGTCCGACCGGATCCCGCCGAACGTGGTGGCGTTCGAGTCCGCGCTGCCCGGCTACGCGCCGGCGTCGTTCCCGACGACCGACGCCGACGCCGCCTCGTTCCGTGACGGGCTGTGCCAGCGCCTGGTCGACGACACCCGGTCGATGGTCGAGCAGTTCGAGCCCCTCGCCCTCGACGAGAGCACCGCGTTCCGCGGGGTGATCGGCTCGATGGCGGAGCAGGCCGAGAAGGTCGGGCTGGCCGGCACCGGCGAGGACGAGAGCCGGTACGCGCAGCACACCCTCGCCGACATGCGCGCGAACCTCGAGGGCGGCGTCGCGATCTTCGAGGCGTTCCGCGAGCAGGTCCACGCGCTCGACGACGGCGCGACCGAGTCCGCGATCGACGACGGGTACGCCCGGG
>JBEBJW010000571.1:0-5317 GCA_040079715.1 Myxococcota bacterium
GGTCACGCCGTCGGTGCGCTGGAGCACGTTCTCGACCACCCACACGCACGACGCGCACGACAGCCCGTCGATCGCGAGCCGGCACGACGCGGTCCCGTCGGACGCCACGGCCACCGGCACCGCCGACCAGTCGGCCCGGGCGGGCTCGGGGCGGGGCGCGGGCTGCGCGCGGTCGGTGTAGTACCGGCCGAGGCCCGCGCCGGTGATGATCGCCGACGCGAGCTCGCACCCGTGGCAACAGAACGCGTCCGCCGGCCCGTCGATCGCGACCCCGCAGTGCGGGCACCGGGCGCCCACCGGCGCGGGACCGGTCCCGGACGGCGACACCGCGGACGGGGCCGGCGCGGTCACCGGACCACCGCGTGGGTGTACGAGGGCTCGATGATCGGGGCGTGGTTGACGGCGAGGTACACCATCCCCCCGTTCACCGCGATCACGAACAGCAGGCCCGCGGCGATCGCGATCGGCCAGATGCGCTCACTCATGGTTCACCTCGTCGGCCGAGCCGTCGTCGCGCTCGGCGTGGGCCGAGTCTTCGTGTCGAGGACCGCGGAACGTGGTCTGTCGCTCGACTGCGTGCCCCTCGTCGCCGATCTCCTGCACCCGCACGGTGAACGTGGTGGCGTGGTCGACCTTGTCGGCCGGGACCCGCACCGTCAGCGGGGCGCGGACCGCGGCGAGCGGCGCGAGTTGGATCGGCTGGGCGACGAGCTCCGCGTCCGGCAGCCCGTGGACCGACATCACGTACAGGTGCTCGTGCACCGGGTCGTTGTTCGTCACGTGGACCAGGAACAGGTTCCGGATCTCGCCGTCGGGGTCGGTCATGAACAGCGAGCCCGGCGACCGGTCGACCATCACCTCGAGCGGCTCGTGTTGGGCGAGGCGGGTGACCAGCAGCGCCGTGACGGTGGCGAGGATCCCCGCGTACGCCGCGGTCCGGCGGCGGAGGAGGCGGGGTTTGCGGCCTTCGTCGGCCGCGACGGTCGAGTACCGGACCAGCGTCGGGAACCCGAGCTTCGGCATCACCGTCTCGCACGCGTCGATGCACCGGGCGCAGGCGATGCACTCGAGCTGGTACCCGTTCCGGATGTCGATCCCGGCGGGGCACACGTCGACGCACTTGTTGCAGTCGATGCAGTGACCGGCGGCGGCGGAGGCCTTGCCCTTGCCCCGCGGCTCGCCCCGGGCCCGATCGTAGGTGATCACCATGCTGTGATCGTCGGCGAGGGCGCCCTGGAACCGCGCGTACGGGCACAGGTAGTTGCAGAGCTGCTCGCGGAACCACGCCCAGTCGAGGTACAGCCCGACCGAGAACACACCGACCAGCGTGTAGTCGACCGGTCCGCCCTCACCGCGCCAGATCTCCGGCGCGCCGGCGAACCACGACAGGATCGTGGTCGACAGCAGCACGGCGAGGGCGGCGAACCCAGACCACTTCACCGCCTTGCGCCAGATCTTGTCGAACGTCCACGGACCGGCGTCCCGCCGCATCCGGGTCGCGCGGTCGCCCTCGATCCACTGCTCGAGCGGGCGGATCCACTCCTCGAGGAACACGCTCTGCGGGCAGGTGTAGCCGCACCACAGCCGCCCGAACAGCGAGGTGAAGAAGAACAGCGAGAACGCGGCGAGCAGCCCGATCAGCACCAGGCTGAACGCCTCGGACGCGGGGAACACCCACCCGAGCAGGAACAGCTTGCGCCCGGGCAGGTCCATCCGGACCGCCGGGAGCCCGTCGATCCGGGCCCAGGGGGCGAGGAACAGGAACGCCATCAACAGGATCCCGGACGCCCGGTGGTACCGCTGAAACCGTCCACCGATCCGCTTGGGATACACCCAGTTCCGATTTCCGGAGAAGCCCCACATCCTCGCCTCCTCGCCGTTACTGAACGGCGGTCCCGGCGCCCGCGCCCTTGCTGTAGATGTACTCGGCCACGGCCTTGACCTTCTCGGGCCCGAGGATCGGACCCCAGGTCACCATGCCCTTGTCGGGGACACCGACGGTGATGGTGTGCTCGATCTCCGGCAGCGTTCCGCCGTGGATCCAGGTCGCGTCGACCAGGCTCGGACCGACCTTGCCTTCCATCGCCTCGCCGTGACACACGACACAGTTCTGCTTGAACACGTCCTCACCGGACACCGGCCCGGCGGGATGTCCGGGGTCGATCGGCGCGGCGGTGACCAGCGTCTGCGTGCCGTCCGGGGTCCCCGGGGGCGGAGGTGCGGCCACCGTGCCCGGCGGCGGACCTTCCTTGGCCTTGGTCACGATGAACGCGGTCACCTGAGCGATCTTCTCGGGTCCGAGGATCGGACCCCAGGTGATCATCCCCTTCGCCGGGACGCCGCTGGTGATCGTGGTCTGGATCTGGGCGGGTTCGCCGCCGTGGATCCAGGTCGCGTCGACCAGGCTCGGCCCGATCCCGCCGGTCAGGTTCGCGGAGTGACAGGCCACGCAGTTCGCGGCGAACACCTGGGCGCCGGCGTCGATCGACGCCGCGTCCATCGCGATCGCGTGCGCCCCGCTGTCCGGCCAGCGCTCCTTCGCCGCCACCATCTCGGCGTCGTAGCTCGCCACCTGCGACCGGTGATGGACGAAGTGGTAGTCGATCGCGTAGCCGATGCCCCAGATCACGCACAGCACGAACAGGCCGAGCCACCAATCGGGCAGGGCGTTGTCGTACTCGTCGATCCCGTCGTTGTCGGATCCGTGACCGAGCAGACGATCCTTCTCCTGGCTCACTGCTCACCCCCATCCAGCGGGATCGCGCCCGCTTCCTCGAACATCCGCTTGTGACCGGGCCAGAACGCCCAGGTCGACCATCCGACCATCGTGGCGAGGAACAGCACGGTGGTGAACCCGAGCAGCCAGCCCATCTGGGCGGTCTCAGCGCCCGCGTGCAGGACGGGGTTCACGGGGCACCTCCGTCGACGGCCGCCACCGGCCCGGTGGCGTCCATGTGGCCGAGGCGCTGCAGGTAGGCGGTCAACGCCACGATCTCGTCGTCCCACTCCGCGGTGACCTTACCCGCCGCGTAGTTCGCGACGATCTTGTCACCCTGCTCCTTGAGCAGCTCGGGCACCCGGGCCACCTGCTCGTCGGTGTACGGCGTGCCGACGCGCTTCAGCGCCACCACGCTCGCCCGCACGTCCTCCGGATCGATCTTCCAGTCGATCAGCCAGGCGTACGCCGGCATGATGCTGCCGGAGGTCATGCTGCGCGGATCGCGCATGTGCTCGTAGTGCCACGCGTCGGGGTACTTCCCGCCCACCCGGGCGAGGTCCGGACCGGTCCGGCGCGACCCGAGGAGGAACGGACGGTCCCAGGTGTACTCCTCCGACCGCGACCACGCGCCGTACCGGAGGGTCTCGTCGCGGAACGGGCGGACCATCTGCGAGTGGCACACGTAGCACCCCTCGCGGATGTAGATGTCACGGCCCGCCACCTCGAGCGGGGTGTACGGGGCGATCTTGGCGGTGACCTCGGCCGGGTTCGCCTCGACGGTGAACATCGGCACGATCTCGACCAGCCCACCGACGCTGATGCACAGCGTGGTGACGATCGCCATCAGGCCGGCCCGGGGCTCGAGGAGCCGACGGTGCCAGTACGGTTTCGTTCCGGGGGTCTGCTCGGACATCGGGGACCTCACTTCGCCGGGGCGGCCGAGGCGGCCGGGACGGGGGCGCCGGACTGCGCGGTCCGGTACAGGTTGTAGGCCATCAGGAGCACGCCGCTGAGGTACATCAGCCCACCGAGCAGGCGGAACCAGTAGAACGGAGCCAACTGACGGACGGTGTCGACGAACGTGTAGTCGAGCTGGCCGTGGTCATCGAGCGCCCGCCACATCAGGCCCTCCATCAGGCCGGCGATCCACATCGTGACCGTGTACAGGACGATCCCGATCGTCGCGATCCAGAAGTGGATGTCCGCCAGGCGCGTGCTGTACAGGTTCGCGTTCCACAGCCGCGGGACGAGCCAGTACAGGATCCCGAACGACACCATCCCGACCCACCCGAGCGCGCCGGAGTGGACGTGGCCGATGACCCAGTTCGTGTAGTGCGACAGCGCGTTGACCGACCGAAGCGACATCATCGGGCCTTCGAACGTCGACATCCCGTAGAAGCTCACCGCGACCACCATGAACTTCAGCACCGGCTCGGTCCGCAGGCGGCCCCAGGCGCCGCGGAGCGTCAACAGGCCGTTGAGCATCCCACCCCACGACGGGGCGATCAGCATGATGCTGAACACCATCCCGAGCGTCTGGGCCCAGTCCGGGAGGGCCGAGTACAGCAAGTGATGGGGTCCGGCCCAGATGTACAGGAACACCAGGGCCCAGAAGTGGATGATCGACAGTCGGTAGCTGAACACCGGGCGCTGGGCGGCGCGCGGCAGGAAGTAGTACATCAAGCCGAGGAACGGGGTGGTCAACACGAACCCGACCGCGTTGTGGCCGTACCACCACTGGATCAGGGCATCGGTCATCCCGCTGTAGATCGGGTACGATCGCGTCAACGTCGCTGGGATCGCCAGGTTGTTGACGACGTGCAGCACCGGGATCGTGATCAGGAACGACATGTAGAACCACAGCGACACGTACAGGTGCTCGACCTTCCGGTTCGCGATGGTCATCATCGTGTTGAATGCGAAGGTGAGGAACACCACGGCGATCGCGAGGTCGATCGGCCAGATCAGCTCGGCGTATTCCTTGCTCTGGGTGTGACCGAACGGGATGGTCAGCGCGGCAGCGACGATGATCCCCTGCCAGCCCCAGAAGTGGAACCGCGACATCACGTCGCTCCACATCCGGACCTTGAGCAGGCGCTGCACCGAGTAGTACATCCCGGCGAAGATCATGTTGCAGCCGAACGCGAAGATCACCGCGTTCGTATGGAGTGGACGGAGTCGGCCGAACGTCAGCTGGGGGATGCCGAGGTTGAGCGGCCACCAGGCCAGCTCGGCCGCGATCCACACCCCGACGGTCATCCCGACGATCGCCCACACGACGATCGCGACGACGAACTGCTTCACGATGGCGTCGTCGTAGGGATGACCCGTGTCCGACGCCGGCTGCACTGCGGCAGTCGACATGGAGAACCTCCGACCGCCTCCAAGGCAAACGTCGTGCCAACAAAAGATGACGGTTGGACCATCCCGCGGATCGGGTACTGTGTGGGACTGCACACCCTGAGCGACCAGAACCCCCAACCGGTGGGGGAGGGCACGGGTCCACGAGGGCAACGCGACGGCCCGGGAGTTGCAGAGCAGTACGAGCAGTGGGAGGTCCAGTGACCACGTGGCTCGGGGCGGCGGTGGTGGCGGCGG
>JBEBJW010000572.1:0-5316 GCA_040079715.1 Myxococcota bacterium
GGAGCGGCGTTCGTCCTCGCGCTGCCCGACCCGACCCGCCTCGCGCACCTCGGCTCATCACCGGCACCATCGCCACCCCGGCGAGCGACGGGGGGAGGAACCCGCGCGCCGACACGGCGATCGCGGCCGCGATCGACCCCCAGACCGCGAGGTGGACGGCGCCGTAGGCGACCAGGCACCGGACCGCGAGCGGCAGCGATCCCGCGGCGCGCGCCTTCGGATCGAGCGCGGTGAACGCCAACACCGCCACGCCGACATCGAGCGTCCCGGTGCCTGCGCCCACCAGCCGCTCGACCACCGACATCGTCAGTTCGCCGCCCGCCGCGCCCGCGACCCACGCGCCGACCGTCCACCCGGCGATCGCGTACCACGCGCCGCCGCCGACCGAGCGCGCCCGCCGCCCGACCAGCCAGGCGAGGGCCGCGCCGGTGATCGCCGGGATCCCCAGGGCGGGAAGGGAGGTGAGGTACGGATCGAGGCTCCCGATCCGCTCCGCAGCGAGGCTCCGGGCGAGCGGCGCCCCCGCGACCACGACCGCGCCGTGCATCGCCGCCATCCCCGCCGCCGCGCCGACCGTGATCCACCGCTCGGGCTCGGCCGGCTCCGCCACGGGTTCAGCCCGGGTGGACGGTCGGTGCGCGTCGGAGGGTGAGCTCGCTGCCGAGGGCGCGCCGCCAGGCCTCGCGCCCGAAGTCGTCGAACTCGCTCATCCGCCGGACGAACCGCTCGCGCAGGTCGGGGTCGACCAGCGGCTCCGGCAGCAGCGGGTCGAGCACGATGTCGTGGATCGCCCGGCTGCCGACCACGAACGACTCGCGCGCCGCCTCGTCGACCGGCAACCCGGCGATCCGCACGGTGGTGGCGTCGAGCCGTTCGATGTGAGTGCGGTACCGCTGGTCCAGCGCGAGGCCGCTCCACAGCCCGCGCGCGACCGCCTCGTGGGTCCCGAGCGCGTCCAGCCGGAACACCACCGCCTCGGGCTCGATCCCGAGGCTCAGCAGCCGCCGACGCAGCTCCTCGACCCCGCCGGTCAGGTTGTCGGGGCGCACGAGCAGCCCGGGCGCGAGCTCCCGAAGCCCCACGATGTCCGTCGCCCGATCCCGTCGGCGCGCGACCGTCTTGTCGGCCCGGGGGAGGGGTGCGGTATGGACGCCGAGCCACGAGCCATCCCACGGCCGGAGCCGCCGGAGCACGTTCCGCCACCCGTCGACCTCGGACAGCACCGCGGTGCTCCCGGTGACCCGGTACGTGCCCCGATCGACCGAGTCGATCAGGCCCTTCGATCGCAGCCGGTGCAAGGCGACCCGGGTTCGGTTCTCGTCGATGTCGAACAGGCTGGCGGCCCGAATCAGCAGCTGCACCGGCACGTCGCACGCAAACGCGTGCAACAGCGCCAGCAGGAACGTCCGCGGGCTCGCGTCGTCGGATTCGATCACCAGCGGGGTCCGGGTCAGCCGGCGATCTCCTTCCGTCGCGCCTCGATCGCGCTGACGGCGCCCTTGCGGTTCCGATTGCCGGTCTCGGCCGCGAGGACCGCGTCGAGTTGGCCATCGAGCGATCCGGAGGCGAGCGCCTCCTTCAGCGCGTCGACGGTGCCGTCGAGGGCCGGGAACGCGCCCTCGGTAGCGCCCGCGGCATCGGCGGCCGGGGCAGCGTCGGCGGCCGGGGCAGCGTCGGCGGCTGGGGCCTGGGCGGCCGCGGCGGCGCTCGGCGCGACGAGGTTCGCCCGCTCGAGCAGCCAATCGAGCGTCTTCTCCTCGAGGATCCGGTCCTTGAGCTCGGCGGTGGCCTCTTCCTTCTGGAACCAGCCCTTCACCGCCTCGATCGTCTGGCCGCGCTCGCTCGACAGCTGGCTGTACTTCGACTCGAGGTCGGCATCGGTGACGGTGATCCCTTCCTTGCGCGCGACCCACTCGAGGATCAGGCCCGCCTTGGCCGCGAACGACGCCCGCATCCGAAGATCGCGGACCTGCGCCTCGCTGAATCCGATCGTCCGCGGATCGCGGCCCGAGCGCATCGCCTGCTGGAGCTTCAGCTCCTCCATCAGCATCTTCAGGCTCTGCTCGACCATCCCGCCCGGCACGTCGAACGGGTTGGCGGCGATCACCACCTCGAGCAGGTTCGCCCGGGCCTGGTTCCGCGCCATCTCGTCGCGGCCCTGCCGGAGCTGGGCCTCGACCGCGGTGCGCATCCCGGCGACGCCGCCCTCGAACCCGAGCTCGGTCGCGAGTTCGTCCGACAGCTCGGGCACCTTGTAGGTCTGGATCGACAGCACCTTCGCGGTGGTCTCGAGCTCGCGGCCGGCGACCGCGGCGGTGCGCGCCCCCGCCTCGAACGCGACCGGGCCGGTCTTCGACTCGCCGATCCCGAGGCCGGTGACGAACGCCTCGATCCCCGGGTAGTAGGGATCCCCTTCGGTGCGGATCATCGTGCCCGGCTCGACCGCGAGCTCGGTCTCGCCGTCACGGACCGTCAGCTCGACCAGCGCGAGATCGCCGCGCTCGACCGGCCGCCCGGTGACCTCCTCGAGCTTCGCGTTGCCCTCGAGCCGCGCCTTGACCGCGCGATCGATCTCCTCGCCCGCGAGCTCGACCGTCGGGTAGACCACGTCCATCCCGGTCCACTTCGTGAGGTCGATCTCCGGCCGCACGTCGACGGTGATCGTGAACTTGAACCCGGCGGGCTCGGCGATCGCGGTCGAGTCGGACAGGTTCGGCTGGCCGACCGGGGTGATCGCGTGCTCGGTGAGCGCGGTGCGGTACGACTGCTGGATCAGGTCGTTGGCGACGTCGCCCTCGATCTGCGGGCCGTACTTGGCCTCGAGCACCCGTCGCGGCGCCTTGCCCGGACGGAACCCGGCGAGCCGCACCTTGCCCGCGAGGCGCCGGTAGGCCTCCTCGAGTCGACTGGCGACCTGGTCCGGCGGCACCTCGAACGAAAGCCGCTTCTGGAACGAGCCCACCGTCGTCACGTCAACCTTCATGTCGAGCCTCGGAGATCGGTTCGGTGCGAGAAGGGGGACTCGAACCCCCACGGGGAGCCCCACCGGATCCTAAGTCCGGCGCGTCTACCAGTTCCGCCATTCTCGCGGATCGCGGCGCGTATCCCGGGTTGCCGCGACGTACGCGCACTGGAGAGAACGGAGCGGGAGAAGGGAGAGTGGGCCCACCAGGAATCGAACCTGGAACCTACGGATTAAGAGTCCGGCGCTCTACCAATTGAGCTATAGGCCCTGGAGAAATCTTGCGGTCGCCTGATAACCGATGTCGAGGAAGGGTGGGAGATGGGATTTGAACCCACGACCCCTGGATCCACAATCCAGTGCTCTAACCAACTGAGCTACACCCACCGTCCTCGGCTGGATTAACGGATCTGCGAGCGTTGACAAGGCGAGGTCGGGCAGGATGCGTACGGCAGCCGGATTTCCGGCCTGGATGGTGCTGCTTGCGGGATGCCCGAAGGTAGGTCCGTCGACCGCCCCCGCGGATCGGGACCAGGTGATCGCCCGGCTCGAGGCGTATCGCAGCCAATCGCTGGCGCCTGCGCGCATCCCGCCGCCGTCGCTGGACGAGCCGGCTCGCGAGGCCGATCAGGACGGGGTCCACGGCCTCGCCCGGTTGGTGCGGTCCGAAGACGCGGATTGGAACCGATGGATCGACGGCGGCCCGCGCCTGTTCAACAACCGGGCCGCCGTGCTGTTCGACCTCACGATCGAGGGCCGGGGCACCGTGGTGTGGGATCCCGACCGCACGCGGCTCGAGGTGAACGACGAGCGCACCGTGCTGCTCGCGTCGGCGTCGGCCGAGGGGCTGCTCGGGGAGCTGCTGTTCCACGCGTACCTCGAGGAGCAGTGGGCCGTCGGCGGCGACCTGGTGAACCGGACCCGCGCCGCCGGCCCGTTCCGCGCCGCATACCTCCCCGGGGTCGGCGACGGCGCCCTGTCCGGGGTGGTGGCGTTCCCGCTCGGCGACGCCGAGCACGATTGGTCGGAGCTCCACGTGGTCGCGCTGCGCCTGACGGTGCCGGTGACCGACGACGCCGGTCGGCACGACCTCGTGTTCGTGTTCGACTGATGGGGATCAGCGCAGGACGTACCACCCGAGCAGCACCGCCAGCGTCAGCAGCACCGCGCAGGCGAGCCCCGCCGGGACCCACGTGCGGGCGGACCAGCCGGTGGTGACCGGGTCTCTCCGGGTCGCCGCGCCGCCGCTGCCGGTCCTCCGCGGTCGGAACAGCTCGTCCGGGAGCCGGAGCGGCTTCGTCACGGCCTCGGGCGGGGGACCCACCTGGACCGGGATCGTGCCGCGTTCGGGCGGCGGCGGGACCAGCTTCCGGGGCGGGTCGCCGTCCCACGACACCGCGGTCACGTCGTCCGGATCGAGCGGCTCCGACGACTCCGACATCGACGCCTCTTCGGTGCGCTCCGCGGGAGGCACGGTCGAGGTCTCGGTCACCGGCGCCGGACCGAGCTCGAGGCTCGGGTCGATCCGCGGCGCCCGCTCGGCCCGCAGCCGGAGGTCGGCGATCCGGCCGCCCGCCCAGCTCGCCAGGGTCGGACCGGCCAGGGTGTGCGCCAGCTCCCGCAGCCCCGGCGCCACCCGGGCGAGCACCGGCCGCTGGTCCGCGTCCCACGCGAGCATCCCGGCGACCCAGTCCCGGTACCGCTCGGGGAACATCGGGCCGGGGCGGCTCATGATCCGGATCATCAGCCGCCGGATCATCAGCTCGTGCGCGACCCGATCGGTCGCCGCCGCCGGCGGACCGCCGGTGAGGATCTCGGCCAGCAACACCCCGAGGCGCCACACGACCGCGCTCGCGTCCTCGGCCCCGCGTGGATCGCGGTGGACCGGCGCCCGGGCGAACGCCCGACGAACCCGGCGATCCGAACGTCGCCGTCCGCCCGGACCAGCACGTCCTCCGCGCCGAGGCCCGGGTGGACCGCGCCGTCGGCCGTCAGCGGCTCGAGCACCTCGGCGCACCGGGCCACGAGCTCCGCACCGACCCGCTGGGGGAGCGACTCGTTCGACAGCACGGCGGTGAGCGAGACGCCGTCGAAGTCCTCGTACACCCACCCCGTGCGATCGTCGACCGCCTCGACCCCGAGCAGCGTGAGCACCCCGCCGACCCGCCGGAGGATCCCCGGACCCGCCCGCTCGCGGGCGCGCGCCACCGCGGCGCCGTCGTCCGGCGCGACCGACGTCACCCGGGCGCCGACGCTCGGGCCGAACAGCACCGCAGCCGGGAGCGGATCCCCGCCGTCGAGCGCGTACCGGGCCGCGCTCGCGCCTTCGCTCCACCACGGGCACGGTCCGAGGA